>VRUH01000032.1 GCA_019456185.1 Candidatus Glassbacteria bacterium
GGGGAGGTTCTCGGCGGTGAACTCTCCGCTCTCCAGGTTGGCCAGCACCTCGCGGGCGCGGGTGATCACCTCGCGGGGAATCCCGGCCAGACGGGCCACCTGGATCCCGTAGCTGCGGTCACTGCTGCCCCGCTCGATTTTGTGCAGGAAAATGATCCGCTCGCCGTGCTCCTTGACCAGCACGTTGTAGTTACGCACGCGCGGCAGCAGCATTTCCAGTTCGGTGAGTTCGTGGTAATGGGTGGCGAACACGGTCTTGGCCCGGCAGCGCTCGTGCTCGTGAAGGAACTCGGTGACCGCCCAGGCGATCGAGAGCCCGTCGAACGTGCTGGTGCCCCGCCCGATCTCATCGAGCAGAACCAGGCTGCGCGGCGTTGCGTTGTTGAGGATATTGGCGGTCTCGTTCATCTCCACCATGAACGTGCTCTGGCCTCTAGCCAGGTTGTCGCTGGCGCCCACGCGGGTGAATATCCGGTCGGTCAGGCAGATTTCCGCTTCGGCAGCCGGAACGAAACCGCCCATGTGGGCCATCAGGACAATCAGTCCCACCTGGCGAAGGACCGTGCTCTTGCCGGCCATATTGGGGCCGGTGAGCACTACGATCTGCTCGTCCTCGTTGTCCAGTACGATATCGTTGGGCACGAAACTTTTCTCCAGCACCATCCGCTCCACCACCGGGTGACGGCCGTCGCGGATACCGATCCGGTGGCCGTCGGTCATCACCGGGCGCACATAGTTGTGCTCCACCGCTGTCTCGGCCAGGTCGGCCAGAGCGTCCAGCTCTCCCAGTGCCGCGGCCGCCTCGATCAGCGGCGCGCCGAAACCGGCCAGGTGCTCGCGGAGGGCGCAGAACAGCTCGTACTCCAGCGACTCGATTTTTTCCTCGGCCCCCAGCACCTTGTCTTCGTACTCTTTCAGCTCTCCGGTGATATAGCGCTCGCCGGTGCTGATAGTCTGCTTGCGGGTGTAGTCCTCGGGCACCAGGTGAAGGTTGCTTTTGGTGACCTCGATAAAATAACCGAACACTTTGTTGAACTTGACTTTCAGGTTGCCGATCCCGCTGCGTCCGCGCTCCGAGGTCTCGTAGCGTGCGATCCAGTCCTTGCCCTGGGCGACCAGGCCGCGAAGCTCATCGAGTTCGGCGTTGTACCCCCCGGCGATCACCCCGCCCACGGAGAGCTGGGCCGGCGGCTCGTCCGCCAGGGCCTCGCCGATCAACTTCACCAGGTCCGGGAACTCGGCGATACCCTCGCCCAGTCGCACCAGCACCTCGCTGTCCGAGCCGGCCAGCAGTGCCTTGATCGTGGGAATCGCGGCCAGGGAGCGGCCCAGCGCGGCCACGTCACGGGGGTTGGCCCGCTGGCTGGAAGTGCGCGAGGTCAGCCGCTGGATATCAGAGACATCTTCGAGCTGCTCGCGCACGGCCCGGCGAAGTTTGCCGTCCTCGGTCAGAGCCTGGACAATGTCGTGCCGCCCGGCGATCCGCTCCAGGTCCAGCAGGGGTTCCAGGAGCCACCGCCTCATGGTGCGCGCGCCCATGGCGGTGCGGGTGGAGTCCAGTACCTCTAGCAGGGTGCCCGTGCTGCCGCCGCTGAAATTATAGATCAGTTCCAGGTTGTCGGCGGTGGTCCGGTCGATCACCATCACGCTCTCGGCAACATAAGGTGTGAGCTTGCGCATGTGGGCAACTCCGGCCGGCTGCATGCGGGCCACGTAGTCCAAGATCGCACCGGCGGGAGTGAGCGACTGGTGCCTGTCGTCGATCCCGAAGCCGTTGAAACTGGCGACCTCGAAATGTTTAAGCAGGCTCTTGCGGCAGCTGACGCGGTCGAACCGCCAGTCGTCGAGGAAAGTGAGGTGGTAAGTTTTATCGGGCGACGGCCCCAGGGCGTCGTAGAGCGGAAGGTCGCCGGGCCGGCGGGGTTTCTCGGCCAGCCCGCCCGCTCCGGCCAGCAGGATTTCACGGGGGCTGATCCTGCACAGTTCGTCTTCCAGGTAATCCAGGCTGGTGCCGCCGAGATAAAACTCGCCGGTGGAGAGATCGAGCCAGGAAAGCGCCACTTGTTCCTTACCAGCCGGGTGGATCGCGGCGAGATAGTTATTCTGGCGCGATTCGAGCAGGTTCTCGCTGAGCACTGTTCCGGGGGTAAGCACCTCGGTGACCGCACGCTTGACAATCGTTTTCGCCTTCTTGGGGTCTTCCACCTGCTCGCAGACAGCCACCTTGTAACCGGCGCGGACCAGCTTGGCGATATAGCCGTCCACCGCCTTGACCGGCACTCCGGCCAGCGGGACCCGTCCTGCGGCTCCGTTGTTGCGGCTGGTAAGGGTCAGGCCCAGCACCTGCGCGCCGATCCTGGCGTCCTCGCAGAACATCTCGTAGAAATCCCCCATGCGGAACAGGAGGATTTCATCCTCGTGTTCGGCCTTGATCCGGTGATACTGTTCCATCAGGGGCGTTTCGCCGGACATCGTCTTCCTCAGTTCCCGGGTTTTATTACGTGGTAATCCAGCCTGTTTTTCTTCAGCAGAGCGGTGATCCGTTTCATTTCGCTTTCGGAAGGGATCCCCTCGATCCTGACCCGGTAGAGCTTATCGCCGGCGGGCGGCTCGATTACCGGGCTCAGGCCCAGACGGCGCACCCGGGCGGCGTGGTCAGCGGCGCGTTGACGGCTGCTGAACGCACCGAGCTGGACTGTCCAGCCTGAACCGGCCGCTGAGGCCGGGAGGTAGCGGCTTTCGAACACGGTGCCGGAACTGGCGTTGCGCCAGCGGGTGCGCCAGTCTTCGGCGTTCCTGCCACCTGCCGAGCCGTAGAACTCGTGCAGGCGATGGAGCGCGGCCAGGCCCAGACGGTTGCCGGGGGCGGTGTAGGCGGCCAGGTAGGCCTCGGCGGCCTTGCGGATTTTGCCCTGACCTTCCAGCGTCATGCCCTGCCAGAACCTGGCCTCGCCGGTCAGGGGAGTTTCTTCGCCGTCCAGAGCCGATTCAAGCAGGGCCAGCGCCTGTTTGGCGCGTCCACGCGCTCCCTCGGCGCGGGCCGATTTGATCAGCACCCGCTGGCGGTCGGAACGGTCAGCCAGATTGCGCAGGGTGAACTCCCACCATTCCACCGCGTGTTCGGCTCGTCCGGCTGCGAACAGCAGATCGCCCATCCGTTCCCCGGCCAGGGCTTTGTTCGCACCGCCACCTTCCCCGCGGGCCAGATGTTCCAGCAGGGGAGCGGCGGAGTCGGCGGGAGCGGCCAGCACGGCGGTCATCAGGCTGGCCAGTTCAGAACCGGAGCCCAGTTCGGCGCTCACAATCCGGCGGGCGTCATCGGTGTGCCCGGCCTGCAGGAGACGGCGGGCCACATCCAGCGGCTGCTGGGCGTGGAGACCCACGGGAAGCATAAGCGCTCCCAAAAACAGCAGGAGTTTTAATCGAAAAGACTTTCTCGCAGCTTGCTGCGAGAAATGCAGTTGTAGAGACAGGAGGCAAGCGGAAATCCCCCCTGGCCCCCCTTTGCAAAAGGGGGGAATGCGAAGTGCATCCCGACGTCTCCCTTTGAAAAAGGGAGATTTAGGGAGATTTGATTCAGATACCTCGCGGCCTGCCGCAGGGCAGTTCACAAAAATGTTGTTTGCACCGGTCATGGGTTATCCCCGGTCAGGCTGAATGCCAGCGATTCCAGGATCAGGCGGTTGGGAAGGCTGCTGCTTTTGAGGCGGAGATCGGTTTCCAGCAGGAGGCTGAACACCCGTTCCAACTGCTCGTCGTTAAAGCGCCGGGCCTGGTTGAACAGATCCCGGACGGCCTCATCGCGCCACCAGCTCAGCCCCAACTCCTTTTTGACCTGGGCATCCGGTACTCCCTGGGCGATCAGCGCCCTGATCCTGGCGACCCGGCCGAAATGCGCGCTGGCCGCGGCCAGCGCACCCACCGCAGATTCGCCCCGGCTGGCGAGCTGGCCGGTGATATAAGCGCCCAGCAGCGGCTTGCCGGCGGCCAGCGAGTCCACCCAGTCGAACACGCTGGCGCCCTTGTCCACCCCGGTCATCGCGCGGACATCCTCCGGTGAGATTTCCTCGCGCTCGCCGATAAAGAAGGTCAGTTTGTCCAGTTCCCCGGCGATCCGCGCCAGGTCGTCGCCCAGGCGCGCGTACAGATCCAGCGCCGCCTGTCTGCCGATTTTTTTTCCAGCCAGCCCGGCTGTCGAGACAATCCAGCTCAGCAGTTCGTTTTCACGAAGAGGCCAGAAACAGGCGCTGGCCGCGGCGTCCTCGAGCTTGGCGGCCCACTTGGGAGTGCCGCGGCGCTTGTCGATCTTGATCCGGCTCGACGAGGCCAGGATCAGCACCGTGCTGTCGCTGGGTTTTTCCGCGTAATCGGCCAGCAGTTCGCGGACTTTCAGTTGCGCTTTGTCCAGTTCCTGGACCAGCACCACCCTGCGCGCGGCCATCATCGGCGGGGTAGCGACCGAGGTCAGCACCCGCTCGATGTTCATATCCGGCCCGTGGAACCGTTCGTAGTTGAAATCGGCCGAAGCGGAATCCACCGCATGAGCGGTCAGGGTTTCCACAGCCCGGCGGGTGAGATAGCTCTCATCGCCGTGGAGAAAGTATACCGGCTGGAACTCGCCCGAGGAGCATTCGCGGTTGATCCGGTTGATATCGGTGCGTGGCATTGTTTCTTCCGGAGAAATATTATCCTTCGCCGGAGATTGGACACCCGGCGGAAGGAAACAATCCAGTATCTAAATATAATCCGGTGGACTGTGCGCTCAAGGAGAAAACTGACCGTGGAGAAAAAAAACGGGCCGGCATCGGCTGCCGGCCCGTCAAATCCTGAAAAAACCTGATCGATCTCGAAACGGCTCTGGAGCCCAAGTTATTCTCCCGTGGCCGTAACGCCGCTTTCTACGATCACCGGGTGGTTACTGACGCCGTAGCTGAACAACGGCTCGTCATCGTAGTGGTAGGAAGCCAGGTAAGCTTTTTGCACCGGGCGTTTGAGTTTGCCGGCTTCAGGCGCCGGGTGAAGCTGGATTTCGTCGGCATTAACGACATCGACCGTAGAATCCACGGCCGGAGTCCATGAGACATCGACCCGGTCGCCGCCGGTAAAGAACAGAGAACCAGCCAGGGCGATCAACACCACCGCGGCCGCGGCCAGCACTATTCTGCGACCGGAACTGCGCAGGGGGACAACTTTCGCCGCCTGCGCGCCGCTGTTCACCTCGGCCATCACTCTCTCGAACATATCGGCCGGCGGCTCGATTTCAACCGACCGCTTAAGGGAAGAAACGCCGGAGCGGTATGCCTGAAGCATGCCGGAGCAACCGGCGCATTTTTCGAGATGGGCTTCGATTTCGGCGAAAGCATCGCCGCTGAGTTCGCCATCGAGATAGGCGGAAAATTGGATTTTGAAACTGCTACAATTCATCTTGCTGAATCCTCACAAATTATTGATTAAGAGCACTTCCTCCAGGCTGCTGTTGGCAACTGCCGCGCAGTAACACCAGTAAATACATTTCAATTGAAAAAAAGTTCCCGAAAAACGACAAAATTACTTGTTCAATTCAGGTCAGGCCGTTTCCTCGTCGCCATCCGCGTTTTTTTCTTCTACGCCGGTAGGCTCGCCGTCATTCGCTTTTTTTTCTTCAACGCCGTTAAGCTCGCCGTCATCCGCTTTTTTTTCTTCAACGCCGGTAGGCTCGCCGTCATCTGCTTTTTTTTCTTCAACGCCGGTAGGCTCGCCGTCATCTGCTTTTTTTTCTTCAACGCCGGTAAGCTCGCCGTCATCCGCGTTTTTCTCTTCAACGCCGGTAGGCTCGCCGTCATCCGCTTTTTTTTCTTCAACGCCGTTAAGCTCATCGTCATCCGCTTGTTTTTCTTCAACGCCGGTAGGCTCATCGTCATCCGCGTTTTCCTCTTTAAGGCCGGTAAGCTCGCCGTCATCTGCAACCGCTTCGCCGTCATCCGCCACAGCCTCCGGCGGGACATCCCCGGCCGCGGGCTGTTCCGGCAACTTTTCGGTTACGTCCTCCTGCGGTTCCTCCGGCTGTTGCGGCTGAGTGTCCGGGTGGTTTTCCGGCGGGAGATCGTCTTCCTCGCGGGTGAACTCCAGTTCGATTTCCTCGCCGCAGCGGCAGGTGATTTTCAGGCTGGTCAGCTCGCCGTCTTCGCTGTAGAACCGCTCCAGCTGAACGTCCTGCTCATCCTGTGAATCGTCGGAGGTGGTGTCTCCCGAGTAATCCGGTTCGGGAAGGTGAGCCTCGTCTTCCATCGCCACGGGCTGCTCATCCAGCGGAACGTTTTTGTAAACTTTGTCGCCGAACTTGCGGATACCGTACTCGACCCTCTCCACGGTCGAACCGGAGGCCTCGAGGTCCCTGGCCTTGATTATCTTTTTCTCCGCCATGCGTACTCCCTGTACTTTGTCCTAGCCGCCTGTTGGCGAATAAGTTTCAATATAATATCATCTGACCACCAGATAAACAAAAGCGAGAAACGCCGAAACGCTGAGCGCGGCGAACAGCAGCAGCCCCCCGGTATCGAGATTCAGGTACGCGTGCCGGTGGGTAAGCTGGAGTCCGGGTGGAGCGGCCAGTTCGGCTTCAACCGGCTGCGGCACAGCTGGGGGTTGCCGGGTTTGCGCTGTCGTTTCGGCTTGATCGGCTGCAGGAAGCCCGGCGCCGCAGACCGGGCAGTCACGCAATTCTTCGGCCGCCGCTGCTGAGTCCTCGGTCTCATGCCCAACTTCGCCGCCGTCGCCGGCCAGGCGTTCTGCTGACTGGGCCTGGGCTCTGAGTCCCAGCACATGGCCCACGTCGATTATCCATTTTTCCTCGCACGGACACTCCATCAGCCCGTCGGCGTCGGCCGGCACCTTGATCAGTTTATCGCAGCGGGGACAGATTATTTCGGCCAGGTTTTCGCTGTAGCGCTTATCCAGCCCTCCTTTGAGCGTCAGCAGTTCGTTGTCGACATTTATGATCCACGAACAGTCATCGTAGGGACACTCCACCAGGCCATGCATATTGGTGTCGAGCCGGACCGGCCGCCCGCACTCGTAACAGTCAATCGTGAAACTGGTGAAATCCTCCGGACCTTTCTGCTTTTTCTGTTCTTCCTCGAGCTCTTCCCGTGAGTAGGTTTTTCCGCAGTCCGGGTTCATGCATATCATCAGGCCGGTAATTTCCTCGCTCGGTTCGAGTTTCGCGCCACAGGTAAAGCAGTTCACCGATTCGCCCGCGGCCGCGGCATGGATCTCGTCTTCGGCCTGGCTGATCATTTCCATCAGCTCGTCGGTATCCTTGGTGAGGATATTTTTCCTGCGAGCGTAGTCCAGGGCCGCAGGCGTGAAACTGGTGGTGGCCATGCAGATACCCTTTGGTATTTCTTTGCCCGCCATGCGGCTGTCCAGCTCCTCCAGGTCTTTTTCGTCGACTTGACGGTTCATCGGCCACTCGTGAAACTGCACCAGGACGGGAATTCCGTGCCGGTCGCGCAGTTCGGCCCGGCCGATCAGCCGGTCGTCGTCGATATCCGGCAGGGTTATGATATCATAGCCGCGGGGCAGGAACAGCGAGTGCAGGATATTCTCGATCTTCACGCTGATCCGCCTGCGCGTGTCGGGATCGGCCTTGACCACCTTGAAATTGACCCAGGTCCAGTATGCGCCGCCCGCCAGCATGGCGGCGGCGAACAGCGCCACGCTCAGCAGGGGGTTATCCCGGATCTGAGACCAGAGCAATGCGTGCAGCACCGCCAGCAGGCCGACCAGCGCCAGCAGGAGCAGTTCCTGTTTTTTTAAAATCGAGCTGTCAGCTAAAGTCATTGCCCGGTTTCCCCGGTTTTTCGCGTGGCTGAACAGCAGAGTATGCATTTGACTTGCAAGAACGATACCGTTTCATTATACAAGATAACCCCTCTGCTGGGCAACTGTACAGATCCAGGGGCAATTATTTCCCAATCAATTATCGCATGGTAAAATACTTGACATTGATTATCAGGCTTCTTATCTTTAAATGTAGTCAGTGTCCTCACTATCAGAGCACACCGCACCGCGATTACCTCATCGACTCCCGAGTTTATTTTTTATTCGGCACGATAGTTGCCGCTGGAATGGTTTAGCAGGCTGATGCTCTTAGCGAATCCCCTTTAGGCAGCAGATGATTCAAACCGATAAATAACTGGGTTGGGTTCGATTAACGATATTCTTGCTTCAGGCACTTCCTTCCGGAGCAGTTTCGTTTTCTAATTAGGTATACCAAGATAAAGTTTTCAGCTAAATCCGGCCCTGCCGTCCATGTAATACGTTCAGGGTTCGATGGGAAGGGATTAGCCGGGGGAAACGCTGGCGGGCGGGAGAGGCGGAAGTATATCAGGATAATTCAGCTCGGGAAAAATTTAAGTTTGTAGTCTCACTTTCAGATCAAGGAGATACAGAAGTGGTGGAGGATGTTATTGAAATCAAGGAAATGAAGGCCAAATCGATAACCGATTTGCACGAAATGGCCGAGGAGATGGGACTGGACAATTACGCCGGTCTCCGTAAGCAGGACCTGATCTTTATGATCGAGCAGAACCTGCTGGAGAAAAACGTGGTGCTCAAGGGTGAGGGCGTGCTGGAAATCCTGCCGGAGGGTTACGGTTTCCTGCGTTCCCAGGATTGGAATTATTTCTACGGTCCCGACGACATCTATGTCTCACCCAGCCAGATCAAACGGTTCGACCTTCGCACGGGCGATACGATCCACGGCCGCGTACGCCCGCCCAAGGAGGGGGAGCGCTACCTGGCCCTGCTCAAGGTGGAGGAAGTCAATTTCGACGATCCGGAGCAGGCCAAGCACAAAGTGCTCTTCGACAACCTGACCCCGCTGTTCCCCGACGAACACCTGAAGCTCGAAAACAAGGCCCGCGACATTTCGATGAGGATCATCGACCTGGTGGCGCCGATCGGCAAGGGGCAGCGCGGACTGATTGTCTCCCCGCCGCGCACGGGTAAGACCGTGCTGCTGCAGAAAATTGCCAATTCTATCACCGAAAACCACCCCGAGGTGCACCAGATCATCCTGCTGATCGACGAGCGGCCCGAGGAAGTGACCGACATGGAGCGCTCGACCAAGAACACCGAGGTGATCAGCAGTACGTTCGACGAGCCGGCCGACAGGCATGTCCAGGTAGCCGACATGGTGATCGAAAAAGCCCGCCGCCTGGTGGAGCACAAGAAGGACGTGGTGATCCTGCTCGACTCGATCACCCGCCTGGCCCGCGCCCATAACGTGGTCGTGCCCCACAGCGGCAAGATTCTCTCCGGCGGCGTGGACGCCCATGCGCTCGATAAGCCCAAGCGCTTTTTCGGCGCGGCGCGCAATATCGAGGAGGGCGGCAGCCTGACAATTATCGCTACGGCGCTGATCGAAACAGGCAGCCGGATGGACGACGTGATTTTCGAGGAGTTCAAGGGCACGGGCAACATGGAGCTGGTGCTCGACCGCACCCTGGCCAACCGCCGCACGTTCCCGGCGATCGAGCTCAACAAGAGCGGCACCCGCCGCGAGGACCTGCTGATACCCCAGGACGTGCTCAACAGGGTCTGGATCCTGCGCAAGTACCTCAACGACATGTCCAGCACCGAGTCGATGGACTTCCTGATCTCCAAGATCATGGACACCAAGACCAACCGCGACTTTATCGACTCGATGAACGCCTGAGCGCGGGCTGAGGCTGAAACCGGAATCAATTGAGTGCAGATTGCATTTTATTAGGTTTTATTCCAGGGTCGGAGTTTTTCCTTTCCGGCCCTGTTTTTTTTTCTTAGCTTGTATACCGCTGCCCGCGGCATGTGGAAACTGTTATCCGGGGCCGGGGTAATTAAACCGGAAAGCTATGGGGGAGCGCCAGCGCGATGGGCCGGATCATGGGTGTCGACTACGGAGAACGCAGGCTCGGCCTGGCTGTCAGCGATCCGAGCGGGCGGCTGGCCGCCAACGCCCTGCCCACTCTGGACCGCCGTAAGCTGAAAGGCGGCCCGGAGGAGGCGGTCGCCCGGCTGGCCGAGGAGTGGGAAGTGGAGGAAATCGTCGTGGGCCTGCCGGTCAACATGGACGGCTCCCAGGGCCCGGCGGCCCGGAAAGTGGAGGAGTTCGCCGCACGGCTGGCCGGGCTTAGCGGACTGCCGGTAAGCACCTGGGACGAGCGGCTGACCACGGTCGTGGCCCAGCGGGTGCAGGCCGATTTGAACCTTCCCCGCGCCAAACGCCGCGAGAAAGGCCGTCTCGACCGGACGGCGGCCCTGCTGCTGCTGCAGAATTATCTCGATTTCCGCAACCGGCATCAGCGGGATAGCCGGGCTGGCGGGCAGGGAAGCGCGGTTTAATCGCAACAGAAGTCAGAGAAAGACTTTATGCTTAAATCATCCGGAAAATCCAGCCTGTCGTTGCCGCTGTGGGTTGTGTTCCTGCTGTTTTTTGCCACCAACGGCGCCCTGCTGACGGCTTTCTACCTCACCCTCTCGCCGGTCCGCGACTCCGACGTCAAAGTCCACGTGCCCAGCGGGGCCACGCTGAGCGGAATCGCCGGGATTCTCGAGGACAACCGCGTGATCCGCAGTCCGCTGGCGTTTCAGCTGCTGACCCGCATCCGCGGTCTCGAAAGCGGCCTGCGGGCCGGGGATTACGTGATCCCGCCGGGCAAAAGCCTGTGGGAAACCATTTCGCTGATGACCACCGGCCGCGGCGACATGGCCCGCTTCACGATCCCCGAGGGACTGACCGACAAGCAGGTTGTCGAACGGCTCAGCGGTGCGCTGAAGGGTATCGACAGGGACAGGATGCTGGCGCTGGTGGAGGGCGATTCGCTGGCCCGGGCGATGGGGCTGGAGGTCCCGCGGCTGCTCGGCTACCTGTTCCCCGACACGTATTTCGTTCCGCCGTCAATCGGCGAGGAGGAGTTGGTGCGGCTGATGGTCGAGCGCTTCCGGAGCGTGTTCGATGAATTGACCTCCCAGGGCGGGACAGCCAACGGGATGAGCAGCCACGAAACCGTGATCCTGGCTTCGATAATCGAAAAAGAGGCGGTGCTCGAGCGCGAGCGGCCGATTATCAGCTCGGTCTTCCTCAACCGCCTGGAACGCAAACGTCCCCTCGAATCATGCGCCACGGTGCTGTTCGTGCTGGGCAAGCACAAGAGCCGCCTGCTCTACCGCGACCTGGAAGTGAAATCTCCTTATAACACTTACCTTCACCGCGGCCTGCCGCCGGGTCCGATCTGCAACCCGGGGCGCGGAAGTCTCAAGGCCGCGCTCCAGCCAGCCGACACGAACTATCTGTATTTCGTGGCCCGCGGCGACGGGAGACACGCGTTTACCCGCTCCCTGGTCGATCACAACCGGGCCAAGCGGCGGTTCCAGAGTTCCGGCCCCGGCGGATGATCCTTTCTTCGGCGGCCGGGGTCTTCCAATCGCCCGCATGGCGCGTCCTTGACAGTCTACACGGCGTTTGAGTAAGTTTAAGTTCGCCGTTCACCCCCGCTTGATGGGGCACTACAATTTTGCATCTTCCCGCGGCGGCTTGCCGGTGCCCCGCGCTTACTTCTGATAATCTGGTTACGGAGGAATCCCATGTCCAGGTGGCGTTCCAGAAAATGGCAGCGCCGGATGAGCTTGAAACTCGACTTCAACTACATGATGAGCGAGTTTCTCGGAGAGGCCAACGGGATCAGTGAGGACGACCTGAGAGGAATGCGCGAGGTGGCTGTGAAGCTGCATAACGAGCTCTCCGAGGGCCGTGCCGCCGGCAGGATCGGATTCTACGACCTGCCCTATGACGAAGATACCGTGGAGTCTGTCGAAAAGTTCGCCCGCAAGGCGATCAGACGCTATGAAAACGTGGTCCTGCTCGGTATCGGCGGTTCGAGCCTGGGGCCCCGGGCGCTGCATTCTGCCCTGGCCGGCGGCCAGTGGGCCAATCTGGCCGACCACAAGGGCCGCGGTAAAATCCCGCGCTTCTTTTTCGCCGACAATATCGACCCGGAAACGTTCGGACGGATTCTTGAGTTCGCCGAGCTGAAAAAAACCCTGTTCCTGGTGGTGACCAAGAGCGGAACGACAGCCGAAACCATGAGCCAGTTCCTGATCGTCCACGACATGCTGGAGCGCAAGCTCGGCAGGGGCAGGGTGGCCGATCACCTGGTTGCGGTCACCGACGCCCAGAATGGCCGCCTGCGCAACGTAGCCGACCGCGAGGGCCTGACCGATTTTATCATCCCGGACAACGTGGGCGGACGGTTCAGTATTTTCACGCCTGTCGGCCTGCTGCCCGCCGCGCTGATGGGGATCGATATCCGTCAGCTGCTGGCCGGGGCCGCGGCGATGGACGAGCGCACGAAAAAGGCGGACCTGCATGCCAACCCGGCCTATGTGGCCGCTGTGCTGCTGTTCCTGGCCGAAAGGACCCACGGGCGCAATATCGACGTCATGTTCAGCTACAGCGACGCCCTGTTCGATGTGGCCGACTGGTTCCGTCAACTCTGGGCCGAAAGCCTGGGCAAGAAACACTCGCTGGGCGGCAAGGAAGTCTACTGCGGCCTGACCCCTGTCAGGGCGCTGGGAGTCACCGACCAGCATTCCCAGACCCAGCTTTACATGGAAGGCCCGTTCGACAAGGTGACGATCTTCCTGGCCGTGGACCAATTCGACAAGAGTATGCCGATTCCCACGCTCTACGAGGACCTGCCGGACCTCCATTACCTCGGCGGACACTCGCTGGAGGAGCTGTTCCAGGCCGAGCGCGCCGCCACCGAGTACGCCATGCTCCAGGCCGGCCGGCCGAGCATGACGATCACCGTGCCGCAAGTCAACGCTTTCACCCTGGGGCAGCTGTTCTATATGCTCGAGGTCCAGACTGCGTTCGCCGGCGGGCTGTACAATATCGACCCCTTCGACCAGCCGGGAGTCGAGCTGGGCAAGAAACTGACCTATGGGATGATGGGCCGGCAGGGCTACGAATCTCTCAGGACCGAGTACGAAAACAGGCAGGCCAAGCAAGATAAATACGTTGTCTGAGCCTGCGGCATTGACTGAACGGAGATTGTTGGATGAGCGATTACGGGCAATTGCTGGACAGGGTGAAATTCGATGACAAGGGGCTGCTGAGTGCTGTCGCCCAGGACGCCGAAACCGGTGAAGTGCTGATGCTGGCGTTCATGAACCGCGAGGCGCTTGAGCAGACACTCCAGCGACGAGTGGCTTGTTACTGGAGCCGCTCGCGGGGCAAACTGTGGGTCAAGGGCGAAACCAGCGGCCACATACAGCATATCGATGAAATCACGATCGACTGCGACATGGACGTGGTAGTGCTGAAGGTTCGCCAGCAGGGCGGTGCCTGCCACACCGGATACCGCAGCTGTTTCTACCGCCGGGTGGAGGAGGACGGGTCGTTGACGGTGACCGGCGAGAAGGTGTTCGACGAGGACGATGTCTACGGCAAAAAATGATAAAGACGCCGGGCCGTTCTATGGCACGATGGCGGTATTCGGCGTCGGACTGATCGGCGGGTCGCTGGCGCTGGCGTCCAAGCGCGGACGGCTGGTGGAGCGCGTGCTGGGGATCAGCCGGGCCTCCACGGTCGAGAAGGCGCTCGAACTGGGCGTGATCGATCAGGGTTTCGAGCGCGAGCGCGCCGCCGAGGCCCTGGAGCAGGCCGACCTCGTGGTGCTGGCCGGGCCGGTACAGGTCATTATTTCCCAGCTCGGCACAATCGGACCCTTGCTCAAAGCCGGCGCGACGGTCACGGACGTGGGCAGCACCAAGCGCGCAATAGTCAAGGCGGCCCTGGAGAACTTGCCGGAGACGGCGCATTTCGTGGGCGGTCACCCCATGGCCGGAGCAGAAACCACCGGCGTTGAGAGCGCCGACCCGTTCCTGTTCCAGAACGCGGTCTATGTGATCTGCCCGGGCCGTGAAACCGACCGGGAGCAGGCGGACAGGTTCTCCAGTCTGGCCCAGGCCATCGGCGCGCGCGTGCTGATCACTACCCCCGAAAACCATGACCGGATCGCCGCCACCATCAGCCACCTTCCGCAACTGGTGGCTGTGGGGATGATGAACCTGGCCGCGCAGTTCAACGACGAGGACGACGACACGCTCAAACTGGCCGCCGGCGGTTTCCGTGACCTGACCCGGATCGCTTCCAGTCCGTTCGACATGTGGCGCGATATTCTGGCAACCAACTCCGATGAACTCCGGGACAGGATCGACTCGCTGATCCGGAGGCTGGAAGCGCTGAAGGATGTAGTGGGTACGGAGGAGATGGCCCGCAGCTTCGAACGCGCAGCCCGCAGCCGGGCGCTGATCCACAAGGACCTGAAGGGCTTCCTCACGCCGCTGTTCGAGGCGATTGTCACCGCGCCCGACGAAGTCGGGGTGATTCTGCGGATCGCCAACGGACTGGCCGGAGAGCAAATCAATATCAAGGATATCGAGGTGCTCAAGGTGCGCGAGGGCGAGGGCGGCACGATCAAGCTCGGCTTCTCCACTGTCGAGGACCGCGCCGGCGCGATCCGGATTCTCAAAGCACTGGGCTTCCCGGCACGTTCCCGCGATTGAAATGACATGTGAGACAAATCCCCGGCGGCTCGCCGCGAAGCAGTTCATTGCTCTCCCGGAATACCAGGTGAATCAACGGATTACAACTGCCGCAAAATTTTCCGGCACTGTCCGCGTGCCCGGCGACAAGTCGATCAGCCACCGGGCGCTGATGTTCGCTGCGATGGCCGAGGGTGAAAGCACCCTGACCGGCCTGGCAACAGGCAGGGACGTTGCCAGCACGGCTTCCTGCCTTCGAGCCCTGGGCGCGGAAATCGACGAGCTGACACCCGGAGCGGTCACGGTGGCCGGCGTGCGGGCAGGGCGGTTCGCTAAGCCGGCCGGAGAGCTGGACGCGGGCAACTCGGGAACCACGATCCGGCTGCTCTCGGGCATCCTGGCCGGACAGCGGTTCGGTTCAGTTATCACCGGTGACAACTACCTTCGCCGCCGCCCGATGAAACGGGTGATCGACCCGCTGGAGCTGATGGGCGCGCGGTTCGAGAGCGATGACGGCCGGCCCCCGCTGGCTATCACCGGCGGCGCCCTGCGCGGAATCGAATACCAGTTGCCCGTGCCCAGCGCCCAGGTGAAATCGTGCGTGCTGCTGGCCGGACTTTTTGCCGCCGGGACAACATCTGTGCTTGAGAGAGTGGCGAGCAGGGACCATAGCGAGCGGATGCTGCCTGTTTTCGGCGTGGATGTCAGCCGCGACGGTTTGCGGACGTCTGTCGGCGGCGGCTCCGAACTGCGGCCAGCCGATTTGACAATCCCCGGAGACCCGTCGTCGGCCGCGTTTTTCGCCGCCGCCGCCGCCCTGGTACCCGGCGGTAAAGTGCTGCTGGAGAATATCTGCCTCAATCCCACCCGTGCCGCCTTTTTCGACGTGATCGAGAGCATGGGTGCGGCTGTGGAGCGGCTGAACCAGCGCAGCGAGTGCGGGGAGCCGGTGGCCGATGTCCGGGTGGGCCACGGCGAGTTGACGTCATTCCAGGTGGGCGGCGAGCTGATCCCCAGCCTGATCGACGAGATCCCGGTGCTGGCGGTACTGGCGGCTAACGCCCGCGGTGTCAGCCAGATCCGGGACGCGGGTGAACTCAGGGTTAAAGAAACCGACAGGCTGAAAGCGGTCGCCGCCAACCTTGCCGCGATGGGAGCGAAAGTGGAGGAGCAGCCTGACGGACTGGTGATCGAGGGGCCTTCTGACCTGCGCGGCTGCACGCTGGAGAGTTTCGGTGACCATCGGATTGCGATGTCCTTCAGCGTGGCGGGCCTGGTCGCTTCCGGCGACACGGTAATTGAAGACCCGGCCTGCGCGGATATCAGTTATCCCGGATTCTACCGGGAATTGGAAACTCTGGCCGGGAAATAAAGAAATCGCACTGAACCACGGGAGGAGCCGAATGAATCGCGGGCCGATCAGCGGCGTGACACGCGTGCTGGGAGTTATTGGCGATCCGGTGGAACACAGCCTCAGCCCCCTGCTGCACAATTTCGTGCTGGATAAGCTCAACCTGGATTACCGTTATCTGCCGTTTCACGTGCGCGCCGACCAGGCCGGTTCGGTGGGCGAGGCGATGCGTACGCTGGGCCTGGCCGGGCTCAACGTCACGATTCCCCACAAGGAAACATTGTACGGGCAGGTAGAGGTGCTCAGCGATGAGGCCGATGCGGTGGGTGCGGTCAATACGGTGGGCTGGGATGACACCGGCCGCCTGGCGGGGCACAATACCGATGTGGCCGGGTTTGAAAAATCGCTGGAGATCAGGGGGCTGCTCAGCAGGCTTGAAGGCGCCAACACTGTGGTCCTTGGCGCCGGCGGCGCTGCGCGGGCAGTGCTCTACGCCATGGCCCGCAACGGAGTCTCGCGCGTCTCGATAGTCAACCGGACGCAAAGCAGGGCCGAGGACCTGGCCGGCTGGTTTTCCTACCGTTTCCCCTCGATTACCCTCGAGGTTGTCCCGGTCGGCGAGACGCGCGATCTGGCGAACACCCTGGCCGATACGTCGGTCACGGTCAACGTGACGCCCCGGGGAATGGCGCCCAGGGTCGGGGAATCGCCCTTGCCGGACGGTGTCCTGCCGCCGGAGGGCAGCGTGGTCTACGATACGATTTACACACCCGCCAGGACCAGACTGCTGGAATGCGCCGAACAGGCTGGCTGCGAAACTGTCAACGGGCTGGACATGCTGATTATCCAGGGGATGGAATCGCTGGAGTGGTGGCTCGGCCGCAAAGTGGGCTGGCAGGGGATGCTGGATGAGCTGCGGAGGTTACTCAACGAGTCGCTGAATCAGCAATAATACCGCATGAAAAAGGGGTGACGAATCCGCCGCTCCTGCTGAAACGACTTCCGGTAGTCTTCTTATCCGATCTCCACCAGTTCGATATCGAAAGTCAGCGCCTTGCCGGCCGGCGGATGGTTGGCGTCCAGGGTAACTTCCTTCTCGTCCACCCCGTCCTCGAGTTTTCCGGTGTAATGCACCTTTACCGTATCCCCGGTTTGGCCTTGGCCATTATCTTTCCCTCAGGTTCAATCAAGCAGTATTATCTTGACTTGCCCCTGTTTTTTACCGCTTTACGCCGGATAAGACGAGGCTTCATTCGACTCCCCAGCCGAATCCCGCCGAAAACCTGATCTGCGGACCCTGCAGCTTGATCCCCGGTTCATCGAAAAGCTCGATCCCCGAGCTTTCCCAGTCGCCCTGCCAGGGGGAGAACTGATAACCGATAGATGTGCCGAGCACCAGGCCGTACCCGGTGCCGTCATCGGAGCGGCGCATGATCCAGAGGTAGTCCATGGCCAGCATCAGGCTCAGCGAGGCCTGTACCGATGACATCTTCACTTTCCCCCGCCCCTCGCCCAGCGGGCTTGACGGGTCCTGCGGGGTCAGGGCCTCGATATCGAGATTTACCGAGCCGCCGTTGATCCCGAACTGGGGCTGGATATTAAGTCCATGAATACGGTAGGCCAGGTAGCCGATATTCAATCCCCCGTAAGTTCCGGAAACGGCCGACTGGTATACGCCTACCCGGCGCTTGTTGTCCAGCAGGTAGTTCAGCTCTCCGCCCACGCTCCAGCGGTCTCTGATAAACGAATAAAAACCAACCCCGATCCCGTTATAACTGGTCTCGAATTCGATCATCCCGCGCTCGATCAGACGGTTGTTGTACCTGTCCATATCGAGCTTAACGTTTACGTAACTCAGAAATACCCGGCCATTGTCCAGTTGCGCGCTTTCGGCGCGCGGCGTAACCGAAATCAGAAGCATTGCTGTAACCCACACGGCCGTAAATACCTGCCGAACGATATTCCAGCTCATTACAGGGTCTCCTCTGCTGGGGGTAACGCGCCGCTGAGGGCGGCGGGCTTTTCTCGGATGACCTCCTGCCGGTATACTGTACACCACAGACTGAATATCGTTCTCACCAAGATGGTGACTTGATACGCCGGCCAGGGTGATCGTAAATCAGCGGGAGGCGGGTTATGCCTCATCAGGAGTGAGCCGTTCGATCAGACCGGCATGCTCCGGGTAGCTGGCGAGCAAGTGCCCGCGGCTGCCGCGGACAAAATCCTCGAACTCGAACCCCGGCGACACGGTGGTCCCCATCAGCGCGAACCTGCCGCCGTCGATCAGCAGGCAGCCCTGCCAGGTCCCGCCGGGTACAACCACCTGCGGCCGCTGCCCGGCGGCCAGGTCAGTGCCCAGGTCCATTATTTTGGCTTTGTTGTCCGGATAGAGCTGGAGCATCCGCACAGGGTCGCCGAAGTAAAAATGGAAGATCTCGTCGCTGGACAGGCGGTGGATAGCCGACACGGTTTCCGGGGTGAGCAGGTAGTATATCGACGTGGCCAGCGAGCGGACCGAGGAGAACGGCTTGCCCAGTGTTTCCGCGCCTGCCACGTGCCTGCTGCGCCACACCTCGCGGTACCAGCCGCCCTCGATTTCCAGCGGTACCAGCCCCAGCAGCTCGATCACTTCTTCCGCAGTCTGGGACATCGGGTCATTTCCTCCAGAAAATCGCGAGAATAACCAGCAGCAGCACGCCGATCATCCCGGATACGAAAAATACACCCTGGGGTCCCGCCCGCAGGGCCACCGGCGCGAAAATTACCGGCGAGGCGAACTGGCCCACGAATGCGAACGAACCGAGATACGAACTGACCCTGCCCAGATAAGAGCGGGGAGTGACCTCGCCGATCCAGACCATGCATACCGGGGATATCACGCCCTGGCTTGCTCCGTAAACTGTGAATGCGGCGGCGATTATCCCGGCGGACAGCCACTGCGAAATCGGCAGGAACGCAACCGTCCATAAAGCCAGGGCGAACATGATCAGCGCGCGGTAGCTGAACGACGCTTTTATCCGGCCGTACATTACCGCCACCAGCGCGCTGGCCAGGCCCATGGAGGAGACGAACAGGCCGATCTGGAACGGATTGGTGATCGAGGCCTGCTCCATCAGCGGCGGACCGTAGACCACCAGCGCGTAAAGCAGTACGCTGGACAGGAATATCAGCCCGTATATCCCTAACAGGACCGGGGCGGCGCGGAAGATCTGCACCAGGGATACATTATTATTTTCAGGTCCGTCCGGTTGAGTCCGGTGGGTCTCGGGGATGATAAACAACACGAGCAGCGCCAGCGGAATTCCGGCCAGGTAGGCGGCGAACGGCCAGTGCCAGGAATACGCGCCCAGCGCCCCGCCGATCGCAGGCCAGATTGCCGCTCCCAACGCGTTGGCGCTCGATCGCCAGCCCATCACCCGGTTGCGCCGCCGGCCGCTGTACAGGTTGAGGATCATCACGGTGTTGGCGATAAAGATCACCGCCGCGCCGGCTCCCAACAGGGCCCGGCTGACAATCAGCGGCCACCAGGAGTCGATCACCAGACCCGCGCCGCCGGCGGCGGAGTAAAGCACCAGCCCGGCGACAAGCGGCCTGCGCACGCCCACCCGGTCGATCAGGTGGCCGATAAACGGGCTCAGCAGGGCGATAAACACCGAGTGGGTGGTGATAATCAGCCCGGCCCGCGAGGGGCCTACGCCAAGCTGGTCGCGCATCACGTTCAGCACCGGCGCGATAATCGTCCCGGCCATCACGGTCAGCGTCCCGGCGAACAGGATTACCGGCAGGATCAGGCGTTCCGGGGAATGGCCGCTGTCCTGAAATTTACGGTCCAAAACTACTGAGATTTTTCCTCCGCTTCAGCGCTGTAGAGATATCCCAGCTCGACAGCCTGCTCCATGCTCTGCCGGGTCCAGTTAAGTTCCAGGTAGCTTTCCAGCCATATCCCGTTCAGCCCGGCGGCGGCTTCGGTCGCCGGACAGCTATTTATCGAGATGGTTTCCCGGCCACATCGCCGGCCGGGGCGCGGCCCAGGTCGATCATCTCCCGGCAGGCCGAAAATACCATCTCCACGCTGACGCCTTTCATGCACTGGAAATGGCCCAGCGGGCAGGCCTGCGGTCCGTGGTCGCTGCAGGGGCGGCATTCGAGTCCTTTCAACTCCACCACCCGGCAGCGCTCGGAATCCGGGGCGAACCCGAGACCGGGCACCGTGCTGCCGAAAATCGCCACGGTGGGGATATCGAACGCCCAGGCGACATGCATCGGGGCGCTGTCTCCGGTGATCACCAGGTCGGCCTTGCGCACCAGGGCGCATAGTTCGCGAAGGTCGGTCATGCCCACCATGTCCAGCACCGACGAGCCGCAGGAATCCAGCACTTTTTGCGCCTGCTCGCGGTCGGTGGTGGTGCCGACCATGATCACCCGCGCGCCGAGCTGCGAGGTAAGCTCATCGATCAGCCTGCCGTAGCTCTCGGCCAGCCAGCGCTTGGTGCCCCACACCGAGCCGGGAGCAACCAGCACCACCGGACCGTCGCCGCGCGGGAGGTCGATTCCCAGGATGCCGAAGACGTGGTTGGCCTCTTCGCCGGTTACCGGGAGCATGGGTCTGGTGGGGACCAGCGATGGGTTGACGCCGAAGGGCGCCAGCAGGCCGATATTGCGCAGGGTCTCGTGGACCTCGCGGGGACGCTCCACCCGGCTGGTGTAAAGTCCCGGCAGGGCGCTCTGGGCGAATCCGATCCGCTCGGGGATACCGGCCAGGCGCAGCAGGAACGCTGTTCGCGCGCTGCGATGGACCGAGAATGCGAGGTCGAACCGCTCATTACGCAACTGCAGCGCAGTGCGCAGCAGCCCGCGGATACCCTTGTCCCGGCTGTGCTTGTCGTAGACTATCAGGCGGTCCAGGTAGGAAAGGCCGGCCAGCAGACGTACCCCGCTGGGCGTGGTGCAGAAAGCGATATACGCGCCGGGGAAACGGTTGTAGACTGCGCGCACCAACGGTGTGGTCAGGATAATGTCGCCAGGGAAGGCCGTGTTGTAGATCAGGATCTTAGCGTAACGCTTGCGCACTCTATGCTCAACCTTTGCCGGCTATCTCGCCCGCTCACTTGGGAATCATGGTCGCCACCGGCAGAATCATTTCCTCCGGGCTGACTCCGCCGTGAAGGAAACTGCCGTAGTAGCGGCTCTGGTACTCGCGCAGCTTTGTGGGATAGACAAAGTAGGTATCCTCGACCGCGAATAGGTAATGCACGTTCATGCCCAGGTAGGGCAACTGCGCCCGGCGGGCGTCGCGGACCAGGAACGAGAGCTGTCCCTTCTCGCTGCTGATATTATCGCCGAACTTGTAACGCAGGTTGGTGGAGGCGTCCCGCTTGGCGAACACGGTCACCGGCCGGGTGCAGTGGACGGAACCGTGGTCGGAGGTCAGCAGCACCGGCACGCCCTGACGGGCGGCCTCCTGGAGGACTCCCAGCAGGCTGGAGTGGCGGAACCAGCTCAGCACAAGGTCGCGGTAGGCCTGCTCGTTGGGCGCGATTTCCAGCAGGATTTCGCTCTCGGAGCGTCCGTGAGTCAGGATGTCGATAAAGTTGACCACCAGGGCGGTCAGCCCGCGCTGCAACAGTGAGGGGATCTTTTTCACCAGGCGCTGGCCCTCTTCTTTGGTGAACACTTTCTCGTAGCGCAGCTGCCCCTCGATTTTGATTCCCAGCCTGTCGAGCTGGGCGGTGAGCAGCTCTTTCTCGTACAGGTTCAGACTCCCCTCGTCGTCGCTGCCAACCTGCCAGTACTGGGGGAACATCTCGATAATCTGCCCCGGATACAGGCCGCTGAAGATGGCGTTGCGCGCATAGGGCGTGGCGGTCGGCAGGATCGAGAAATAGGTGCTCTGGCTGATATCGTAGAACTCCTCGACAAGCGGGGCCAACTGGTGCCACTGGTCCATCCGCATGCAGTCGACCACGATAAACAGCACGGACTCGTAGTCCTCGAGCAGGGGCGAGAGGAACTGGTCGACCACGTCCACGCTCAGCAGGGGACGTTCGCCGCTGGGCTTGTCCAGCCAGTTCAGGTAGTCGCCGATCACGTAGTTGGAGAAATCGGACCGCCACTGGCGCTTGAGCCCCTGGAGCAGTCCGGCCAGGCTTTCCTCGCCGGTTTCGGCCAGACGGCTCTCCCAGTCGATCATCTCTCCGTAGGTCTCGGCCCACTCTTCCCAGGTAAACAGTTCGCTGCGCTTATCCTCCAGCTCGCGGAATCGGCTGACAAACTCCTGGGCCGTGCGCTGGTGCCTGATCCGGCTGCCCTCCAGCAGGCGCTTGCAGACCATCAGCACCTGGTTGGGATTGACCGGCTTGACGATATAGTCTTCCACGCGGCGGCCGATCGCCTGGTCCATCAGGTCCTCTTCCTCGCTCTTGGTCACCATCACGATCGGCACGCTGGCGTCCACCTTGCGCAGCTCGCCCACGGTCTCGATCCCGCGTTTGCCGGGCATCTGCTCATCGAGCAGCACCAGGTCCACCGGCGAGATGCGCATCATCTCCACCGCGTCCTCGCCGTTGGTGGCCGTCTCGACCAGGTAGCCTTTCTGCTGCAGGAAAATGATCTGGCTCTTCAATAACTCGATTTCGTCGTCGACCCACAGTATCTTACGGGATATTTCGTTTGACATGGAATTCTTCCATCGGCTGGATTTTTTAGTGCGGCGCGGGATGTTCCCGGCCACCGCTTTGTTAATGTTTCTCATCTCCCCCTCAGGGGTAAATCTATGTTAGGTACAAAGGCCCGCTAAGTCAATGGAGCAGGACAGAAAAACAGGCTCCGGGGGCTTGCCCGCATCCGGAGTACAAAACCCGCTGGTGCTGGTGGTCCGGTTCAGCTCGATCGGCGATGTGCTGCTGACCACGCCGGTGCTGCGTGCGATCAAGACCCGCTGGCCGGGGGCGCACGTCGCGTTTCTGACCAAGGAACGGTTCGCAGCGATGATCGAGGGCAACCCGCACGTGGACGAGTTAATCCGCGTGTCCGACTCCGCCGATACGGCCGAGATGCGCGCCGTAGCCCGCAGGCTGATCGCGCGGCCGTGGCACCTGGTCGCCGACCTGCACGGCTCGATCCGCAGCCGGCTGGTCTGCCGCTCGGTGGGCGCAGCCCACACTGTGCGCTACTCCAACCACCGGCTCAAACGGAGCCTGCTGATCTACGGCCGGCTCGATCTCTACGGCCCCGAGCCGCCAAGTGTGCCTGAGCGCTACGCCGCCTGCCTCGAGAAATTCGGTGTGGAGCTGGATGACAAACCCTGCGAGCTGCACCTGGGCGATAATGACCGCGCGGAGGCCGCCGGGCTGATCGATCAGAAGTGGGACTCCGGGATGAAATACATCGCGGTGGCCCCCGGCGCGGCCTGGCCGATCAAGCGCTGGCCGGTTGAGCGGTTCGCGGAAGCCGCCCAAAAGATAAGCCGGCAAAAGGAGTGGAAAATCGTGCTCCTCGGCGGGCCGGGGGACAGTGGCACATGTGCCGAAGTAGCGGCAAGGTTGCCTGATCGGCAAAAAATCCTGGACCTGAGCGGGAAACTCTCCCTGCGCGGCGCGGCGGCGGCTGTTGAGCGCGCGGAGTTTTTGCTGACCAACGACACCGGGCTGATGCACGTGGCGACCGCGGTGGGCACGCCGCTGACAGCGGTTTTCGGCCCGACAGTGAAGCAGTTTGGTTATTTCCCCTACCGGCCGGCCAACGCGAAAGTGGTGGAGGCGGAGCTGTGGTGCCGGCCCTGCACGCACAACGGCCGGGCCAAATGCCCGCTGGGGCATTTTAAGTGCATGCGGGAGGTGGGGGTTGAGGGGGGAGTGGAGGGGGTGGTGGGGTGAAATGTAAATGAGGAATTATTTTTTGTCTGAAGCAACTAAAAAGAATGGAACTGTGAAGTCTTCAAATAATCCATATTTAAAATCTTTTATTTCGATCATAGAATATTCGCAGTGATGTATCTCCAAAGTTATCCTGAACAATCTGTCAAAACATTGATAGATATCCCCGAGTGTGTCCAATAATTCATCGTGAAATAATTCCATCGCTTTTTGACACTCTTCAAAACAGTCAAAATCCTTTGCTCCGTAGACTTTTGTAATATAAAATCCTCTTATGACGTCCATCATTTTTATCCTAGCCAACCCCCAATTACTACCTAAAAAGAATTTGTATTCATCTAGTTCAAAATCCGATAAAAACTTTTGTGTGTCATCCCAATCATGGTGTGCTGCGAGTTTATTTCTGATTTTTTTTAGAGTTGATCCTTTAGTATCTTTACTTAGAATTCTTGACAGTATTTCCCTGTCCTCAACGGAGAAATATTCTTCTACTCTATCCTTTAGGCTTATATCATTTCGACAAGCTTTTTTTATCGTTCTAATAAATTCAAACGCTTTTCCAGCCGCCATGATAAGTAAAGATAGATTTTGATCGTTGCTAAGTTGCTGATTTAACTCATCCTGTTGAGGATTCCCTAAGAAGCAAATTATCTTATGCAAAGTATTTAAATCATTCACAAAACAACCCAACTGAGTTAGTATGACCCTTTCATTCAATGGGATTTTTTGAAATTGTTTGGTTTCTATACAAATAGAAAATAATTGAAGATTCATATCCTTAATTTCTCCATGAAATTATGATCACTTCCCCAGCGTCCTTTTAAACCACTCGATCTCCATCTTCCTTATTTCCTCGCGGCTGGGTGAGACCACCGCGTCTTTCGGATTTGGCGGGTAGCCGTGGTCCGCGTTTTTCACCCGGATAAACTCGCTCTCCACGCCCGCTTTTTGCAGGGCCTCGTACAGATACTCCGACTGCTCGATAATCACGATCCCGTCGTGCTCGCCGTGGATAATCAGCATCGGCGGGTCAGCGGGGTCCAGGTAAGTTATCGGGTTGGCCTGGGCAACCAGCTCGGGCACCAGTGTCACCTGACGGCCCAGCCACAGGGACTCGGGCGAGTCGGGAGTCAGGTGCCGCATCCGGCCCGGGGCGTCCTCCATGCGCAGGAAATCGACGGGGCCGTAGTGGTCCACCACCGACTGGACGCTGCTGGAGTACTCGAGGTGCCCCTCGTGTCCCTCCAGCCACGGGTCGCCGCCGGAGGTGCCGAGCAGGGCCACCAGGTGCCCGCCGGCGGACTCGCCGACAATCCCGATCCGCGCCGGGTCGATCCCGTATTTTTCTGCGTTGGCCCGCACCCAGCGGATCGCCCGTTTGCAGTCGTAGACCCCGGCGGGAAACCGGGCCACGCCGGAGAGCCG
Organism: Candidatus Glassbacteria bacterium; assembly: GCA_019456185.1. Taxonomy (NCBI): domain Bacteria; phylum Candidatus Glassiibacteriota; species Candidatus Glassiibacteriota bacterium. The sequence continues at coordinate 25,222 of VRUH01000032.1, forward strand.
GTAGTTGATACTCACGCCCACGAACCCCTCCCGGGCGAAGCCCAGCGCCCGGTTTGCCGACTTGCGGCCGTTGCGCCACGCGCCGCCGTGGATATGGACAATCGCGGGAGCAAGCGAGTCAGAGTCGTTACTGTAGGCGATATCCAGTTTCAGTTCGTAGCCGTCGGCGTTACCGAACACGATATCGCGCTCGAGCGTGATCCCGTCGATTTCCTCGAACGAGGCGGCGAACCCCCCAGCGGCGCATACCATCAGCGCAACAAGCAGATGAACGGCGGGGTGGAATCTGCGCAGGATAGTCATCGGATTGTCCTTTCTTTGATGGTACTGTAACATCTCCCGCCCCCGATTTGTCGAGCCCCCCCCTTTGCTAAGGGAGAATTGCTCTGTCCCTGTTTTGGGCCGCACGGCTGACGGAGTTTCGAGGTTTCACATCTCCCTTAACAAAGGGGGAAACAGGGGGTTGTTCTGTTACCAGAGCCAAAAGCTAACGGAAAATCAGTTTTTCGATCTCGTCCATTTTCTCGCCCCGGCGCAGCAGCGGCTCGATAAACCGTTTGTGGGTCGGGTCGATCCAGGCCATTACCACTTTGCAGGAGCGCTGCGGGGTGAGCGTGGCGCCGGACGGCTCGGCGGGCACCAGCACGGTGTCGCCCTTGATTGCGGCTACCTCCTCCTCGCCGTCCTCGCCGGTCACGTTCATCGCGCCCTCGACCACGGTCAGCACGGCGAAAGACCGCCCGCCGGTGTCGAGACGGAAGGTGCTCTCCAGTTCGAGGATGGCGGCGCTGAAATACCGGCAGCTTACCATGTGGGTGATCCGGTTGCCGCCTTCGTGGTAGCTGATCCCGGTAATCTTGTCCGGGCTGCGATAGTCGAAATCGATGACGTCCATGCCCTTGTCGATATGCAGCGGCCGCGGGACACCGTCGGCGCCGACCCGGCCCCAGTCGTTGAGACGGTAAGTCATGTCGGAGTTCTGCTCGATTTCGAGGATCACCGTGTTCTCGCAGATTGCATGGACAACGCCGGTGGGCATGAAAATGAAATCGCCGGAAGACACCTTAAAACGGCGCACCATCGTTTCCAGCCCCTGGCTTGTTTCCAGGGCGCGGCGGAAAGCCTCCGGCTCCACTGTGGGCTGAAGGCCCCTGATCAGTTCCGCGCCTGGATCGGCGTGGACCACGTACCAGCATTCTGTTTTGCCGTTTTCACCGTCGTGCTCGTGGGCGTAGTTGTCGGCCGGGTGGACCTGCACGGAGAGCAGCCGGCGGGCGTCGATAAACTTGGTCAGCAGCGGGAAAGTCTCGCCGGGGCCGGGCGCGCGGCCGGCGAGCTCCAGCGGGCGGTCATCGTAGATCTGCTTGAGTCTCACGCCCCGCAGCGGCCCGTTGAGCGGATGGGTGATATCGTCGCGATAAACCGACAGCTCCCAGCTTTCGCCGATCAGCCCGTCGGGGAGGTCCTTGTTCAGCAAGTCCTGCATCGCTCTGCCGCCCCAGATTTTATCCTTGAAGATCGGGGCGAGTTTCATCGGGTACAGTGGATTATCGCTCATTTTCCCTTTCCGGATCACGGATTGTATAAACCCTTGCGGGCGACGCGTGCGTCGCCCCTACGTCTGGTCTAAAACATCCCCACAGATTAAGGCAAACACGTTTTCCAGCAGTTCCTCCACGCCCTGGCCGGACTGCGAGGAGGTCGGCAGGATTTGTTCGCGGGCAACCGCTCCGCCCAGGGAGCGGACCAGCTTATCGACAGCTTGGTTCTGCCTGGCGCGTTTGAGCTTGTCGGCCTTGGTCAGCGCAATCATCAGCGGCAGCCCTTTTTCGGCCAGCGAGAGCAGCATCGCCCGGTCGATGTCGGTCAGGTCGCGACGGATATCGAGCAGGCAGACCACGCCGCGCAGGGCCTCGTTACCGGCCATGTAACGCTTCACCATCAGCTCCCAGCGCTGTTTGACCTCCACCGGCAGCTTGGCGAAACCGTAGCCCGGCAGGTCGACAATGTAGAACTGCCCGTTGATTTTAAACAGGTGGATCTTTCTGGTTTTGCCGGGAGTGGAACTGATGGGAGCCAGTTTGCGGCGGCCGAGCATACGGTTGATCAGGCTGGATTTGCCCACGTTACTGCGGCCGGTGAACGCAACCTGGGGCAGGTCAGCCGGCGGCACGGTGTCTCGCGGGCCGAAAGTTCCCGCCGGCTCGATGGAGGTGATTCTGGCGGTTTCTCCTGTCATTGCCTGCTTCCATCGAAACGGCGGGAGTTAACGGGTTAGCCCGGGAACGAGTGGCTCAGTGCCTGATCCCGTCCGGCTGCTGGCTGTCAGCGCCGGCGGAGGCGGTGAGTTTCCTGCCCGCGCCGGGCGACGGCAGAGCCGCGGTCAGAGCTATTTCCAGAACCTCGTCGACCGTGTCCACAAACTCTATCTCGATCTTGCTCTTGACTTCCCTGGGCAGTTCATCAAGGTCCTTGCGGTTGCGCAGCGGCCAGATCACTTTTTTGACGCCCGCCCGCAGGGCCGCGACTGTTTTCTCGTTAAGCCCGCCGACCGGCAGCACCCGGCCGCGCAGGGTTATCTCGCCGGTCATCGCCACGTTGCGTTTGACCGGGATGCCTGTCAGGGCGCTGACCACGGCCGTGGCGATCGCCACTCCGGCCGAGGGGCCGTCCTTGGGGGTTGCGCCCTCGGGCACGTGGATATGGAAATCGAGATTCTTATAGAAATCAGCCTCGAGGCCGAACTGCTCGTAGCGGCTGCGCACGAATGTCATCGCCGCCTCGGCCGACTCTTTCATCACATCGCCGAGCTTGCCGGTCAGCAGCAGACGGCCCTTGCCTTTGACCGGGGCCACCTCGATGTGCAGGATACTGCCGCCGGCTCCGGTCCAGGCCATCCCGTTGGCCAGGCCCACCCGCGATTTCTCCTCCAACTCGGTATCGAGAAAGCGGGGCGCGCCGAGGAACCTTTTCAGCGAACGCGAAGAGACTTTCACCGGCAGTTTCGGTTTGCCGCTGCCGGCAAGCTTACGGGCCACTTTGCGGAAGATCGCGCCGATCTCGCGCTCCAGGTTTCGTACTCCGGCCTCGCGGGTGTAGCTTTCGATCATCGTGGAGAGCGCGTTATCATTGAACTTCACCTTGCTCTTTCTAATCCCGTGCTGTTCGAGCTGCTTGGGCAGCAGGAAGCGCCGGGCGATTTCCATCTTCTCGTTGTGCAGGTAGCCGGGCAGGCGGATAATCTCCATCCGGTCGCGCAGCGGCTCGGGGATATTCTGCTCGTAGTTGGCCGTGGTGATGAACATCACTTTCGACAGGTCGTAATCAACCTCGAGGTAATGATCCACGAACTGGTTGTTCTGCTCCGGGTCGAGCACTTCGAGCATGGCGCTCGACGGGTCGCCGCGGAAATCGCTGGAGAGCTTGTCGATCTCGTCGATCAGCAGCACGGGATTGACCACTCCGGCCCGTTTCATCGCCTGGACAATCTTGCCCGGCATGGCGCCGATATAGGTCCGGCGGTGGCCGCGAATCTCGGCCTCGTCGCGCACTCCGCCGACAGAGATCCGCACCAGTTTACGTCCCAGCGCCCGCGCGACACTCTTGCCCAGCGAAGTCTTGCCCACCCCGGGAGGCCCGACGAAGCAGAGGATCGGTCCCTTGAGTTCGCCAACCAGCTTGCTGACCGCGATAAATTCTATAATGCGTTCTTTGGGTTTTTCGAGGCCGAAATGATCCTCGTCCAGAATCCTGGCTACTTTCTCCACGCCGAGCTTGTCGCCGGTGGATTCATTCCACGGCAGGCTGATCATCCAGTCGAGATAGTTGCGCACCACCGTGGCCTCGGGGCTCATCATGCTCATCCGCGCGAGTTTTGCAATTTCCTTTTCGACCTTGTTACGGACTTCCTCGGGGAGTCCTTTTTTCCGCACCTGTTCGCGGAGTTCCTCGATTTCGTCGTACTCGTCATCGTCCTGGCCCAGCTCGCGATGGATCGCCTTGAGCTGTTCCTGGAGGTAGAACTCACGCTGGTTCTTGTAGATCTGGCGCTTGACGTCGTCGTCGATCTTGCGCTCCAGCCGCAGGATTTCCATCTCGGCGTTGAGGTACTGGCACAGCAGCTCGAAATGGCGGATCAGCGAATCGGCGGCCAGCAGGCGCTGTTTTTCGGTCATGCCCACCAGCAGGTGGCCGGCGACAATGTAGCCCAGCCGGATAGTGGAATCCACGTTCTGGATCGAGACCATCAGCTCGTCGGGCAGACGGGGATTGAGCTTTACATACTCCTCGAACAGGGTCAGCGCCTTGCGGCTGAGCGCCTCGAGCTGTTTGGTCTCCGGCGCGTGGAACGGATGGATCTCGAACCTGGCGCGCAGGTAGTCCTTGCCGGGGATGAACCGCCGGATATCGACAGGTTCCAGGCCTTCGGTAAGGATTTTAAGGGTCCCGTCCGGCAGGCGCATGGTCTGCAGGATCTTGGCCATCACCCCGACACGGTAGAGATCGCCGCCGCCGGGGTTTTCCTGGTCGCCGTCCTTCTGGGCCGTCAGCACGATCAGCCGGTCGCCCAGCATGGCGGTTTCGATTCCGGCCACGGAACTGGGCCGTCCCACCATCAGCGGAGTGACCATGTAGGGAAACACGACCACATCGCGCAGCGGCAGCACCGGCAGCACGTCGGGTGTGTGTAATACTTCTCCGTCCTTGACGAATGTCAGCTTATGTTTTTCGACCATGGGTGAAGTTCGCCTCTGGATTGTTATCAAGTGAAAGGCCGCAAACATTGCGGCCAAAATATGTAACGTTGATGGAACAATTTCCCGTTCGCCGCCCCTGATCAGAATATACACCCGGCTGTCAACAACGTTCAAAATCCTACTTGAGCCCTCTCTCCTTACGCGGAAACGAGCGGATCAGCAGGAACGGATTGTCCTTGATCTGGTCGGTCATGATTTTCAGATTTTCGCTGGTATGCTCCATGTCCGAGAGGATACCGTTCAGGCTGGAAGCGTTGTTGTTGATTATCGACTCGACTCCGGAAACGGTGGTATCTATTCCGGCCAGAGTTATCGTGGCCTGCCGGATAGTTTCGCGGGTGTCGAGCATCACCTTGCGCACCAGCGAATCGCTGCCGGCCAGCATCATGTTGGCGCTATTAATCAGGGTGTCCAGGGCGATCACGGACTGCCGGGCGTCGTCGAGCAGGGCGCCCAGGTCGCTCGACGCGTTATAGATCGCGTCGTTGACCCCGGCGATTATCGAGTCGATCCGGGCCAGGTTCTGCGGGTTGAGCAGCAGGTTGACCCGGTGCAGGATAACTTTAAGCGTATCGCCCACGTTGCTCATCTGCTCCATCACCCCGTCTATGGTCGTCAGGTCCTTGCTCTGGATCATGTCGCCGGGTTTGAGCAGCGGCGCCGGAGCCGGCTGCGGGTCGAGTTCCAGGTGATGTTCGCTGGTGATCGAGACGAAACTGAGGTAAGCGACCGTGTTGCTCTTGATATTGAGTCCTTTCCGGACCGCGATAGTCAGCTCGATACTGGCATTGTCGGTTTCCAGGAAGTCCACCTGGACAATCTTGCCCACGGCCATGCCGCCCACCCGCACCTGCGAGCCGATTTCCAGCCCGCCGATATAGTCGAGCCGTACGCTGTAGATATCCATTTCCGACCAGAATTTCGATCCTGTGACAGATACGAGAAAACCGGCGAAGATTATCAGGGAGATGAAAATCCAGATACCGGCCTTGATCTCGGCGTTTCTGTAACGTGCTTTCCGGTTCATTTGGAGTTTCCGCAGTCTATTGTTAAGGGCCTCAGGATTCGCTGGTCAGTGCGCGGGCGTAACGCCCGATCTCGTCATCGTCGTACTGCTCCGGCCGCCGCTCGACAAACTGGCGGACACGGGGGTGTTCGTTTTTCCTGAAATCGCCCGGGGGGCCGGTGAAGATCACTCCGCCCTTGTAGAGCATCACCACCCGGTCGGCAATCTTGTACATCGACTCCATCTCGTGGGTCACGACCACGATAGTCATTTTAAGCGCTTTTTTGAGCTTGATTATCAACTCGTCGAGCCCGGCGGCGACAATGGGGTCGAGTCCGGCCGAGGGCTCGTCGCAGAACAGGATCTCCGGGTCCATCGAGATCGCCCTGGCGAACGCGGCGCGCTTTTTCATTCCGCCCGAAAGCTCGCTGGGCATGTAGTTGTCGAACCCCGTCAGCCCGACCATGTCCAGCTTGATCTTGGTCATGATCTGGATAGTGGATTCCTCGAGCTTGGTATGTTCGCGCAGCGGCAGGGCAACGTTGTCGCCGATGGTGAGCGAATTGAACAGGGCCGAACTCTGGAACACCACTCCCACCTTGCGCAGCAGGTTGGACATCTCGCCCTCGTTCAACAGGGTGATATCCTGACCCTTGATCAGGATCTGTCCGCCCTCCGGTTTGCGCAGGCCGATAATATGGCGCAGCAGCGTACTTTTGCCGCATCCCGATCCGCCGAGGATAACCGTTGTCTGGCCGCGGTGGACCTGCATGCTGACATCCTTGAGCACCTGGTGGCTGCCGAAGGACACCTGGAGATTTTTTACCTCGATCACATTTTCCGCGGCGGCGGCGCTCATTGCAATTCCTTACCAGAGAACGTAGAACAGCGCGGTGAAAAACGCATCTGCCAGGACAATCAGGAAAATACTCACCACCACGCTCATCGTCGTATTGCGGCCGACCCCCTCGGCGCCGCCCTTGACCTTGAAACCCATGTAGCAGCCGGTAAGTCCCACCAGCAGGGCGAATACAACGCTCTTGATCAGCCCGGCGATCAGGTCCTTGAACACCAGGGCAAAAATGGTCCGGGTTACGTAGCGGGTAAAGCTCAGGTCCAGGCTGAAGACGGCCATGAACACGCCGCCGCTGATACCGACCAGGTCGCTGATAATCGTCAGGCAGGGCAACATCACCACCAGGGCCAGCAGCTTGGGCACGACCAGGAACTTGACCGGGTTGAAGCCCATCGACTGGAGCGCCTCGATTTCCTCGCCCACTTTCATCGTGCCGATCTCGGCGGCGATCCCGCTTCCCGAACGGCCGGCCACGATTATCGCGGTCATCAGCGGGCCGAGCTCGCGGGTCTGGGCCACGGCCACCAGGTCGGCGGTGAAGATGGTGGCCCCGAACTGCTCGAGCTGGTATGCGCTCTGCATGGCCAGGATCAGGCCGATCGAGAAGGAGATCAACATTACAATCGGGATTGCATTGACCCCGACCTTCACCATCTCCTGGAAAGTGTTGCCCACCCGCAGGCCCCTACCCATCACCGGCGCGGCGAATGTCCAGTAGATACTGTCGAGCACGAGACGGTAGAGGAAAAACAACTGCTCGATCATCCCCGAGCCGCGACGGCCCAGCGATCCGAAAAAAGAAGTGAGCAGTCCCTGTTTGTCAGATGCGGCGTTTCCCATCTGCCTTTATTTTTCCACAAGCAATAGTTAAGAGTTGTGCGTCATGGTTTTGAACTTTTATCAGGACTCCGCCAGGGCTTTTTCGGTGTTCTCGTACACGTCGAACACCTTGTCCAGCCGGGCCAGCTCGAATACCTCGCGTACTCCCTCCTTGAGCGAGGCGATCCGGAATGAGCCGTCGTAGCGGGCGGTGAGCTGCAGGCCCTCCACCAGGGTTGCCACGCCGCTGGAATCCATGTAATCGACTCCATCGAGATCGATAACGAGCGGGTCGGCTTTTTTTTTGGCCAGCTTGGCGATTGCCTTGCGCAGATCGGGGCTGGTGTAGAGATCGACATCCCCGCTGACGGAAATTACAACTTCCTTGCCCTTGGATTTAGTGTTTAGCTGCAACTTTTTTCCCTCCTTTGGGCGAGAGGTGCTTCACCAGTTTGAGCACGGTGCCGAACCTGTTGCTGGATTTATACTGTACGCGGTCCATGACAGAATGAATCAGCATCACTCCCAGGCCTCCCGGCCTGACCGGGCCCTGCTCCTCCAGTTCCTTCTGCCTCGCCTCCAGGCATTCGCGGAGTTTTTCCACATCGATCTCATCCCCGAAGTCCCTGATCAGGATTTCGATCCGGTCCTTGAACATGCGGATACGGATTACGATATCCCCTTCCAAGCAGCCGCCGTAGCAGTGGCGGATAATGTTCGTGCAGCCCTCATCGACCGCCAGCATGATCGAATTGGCTTCGCGCTCGCTGAAGCCCACCATCTCGCAGGCCTGCCCAATAGTGCGCCGCACGAGCTGCATCATCTTGGGATGACCGGGTATCCGGATGTCGAGGCATTCCTTCATTGACTACCGCCACCTGATTGCCATGATCGTAATATCGTCGAACTGGCTTTCGTCTCCGGCGTGGTTAGTCACCGCTTCCACGAGTTGAGTGACAAGGTCGTGGGGCGTTTGCCAATTGCCACGCACATACTTTTCGATATTTTCCAGCTTAAATTTTTCGCCTTTGGAATTTTTCGCATCCAGCATGCCGTCGGAAAACAGCAGCAGCGTATCACCGCGGCGAAGGGAATGTTCCGCCTCGCTGAACACGGCGTCGCGCTTGATGCCGAGTGGAATACCCTCGCTGCCGTCGAGTTTGGTCAGGCGGTCGCCCTTGCGCTGATAGAGGATGGGCGGGATATGGCCGCCGTTGACGTAGCGCAGTTCGCCGTGATGAACGTCGAGGATCAGGTAGATCATCGTCACGAACATCCCCTGCTGGCTGCGTTCGGAGAGCATCTGGTTCAGGATCGTCATTGTCGGCTGGGGGTCCTCGGCCTGGTGGGCCTCGAACCGGAAGTCGCTGATCAGCCGGGCCATGTAGATCGCGGCGGGCACGCCCTTGCCGCTCACATCGCCGATCGTGATCCCGTACATGCCCGGACGCAGTTCGATACAATCGTAGAAATCGCCGCCGACCATGCTGGCGGGCAGGTTGATCGCCGAGATTTCGAACTGTTCGTTATCCAGCGAAAAGCTGCGCGGCAGAAACCCCTGCTGGATTGTGCTGGCCATCTCGAGTTGCTGCTGGATCCGCTGGTTATTCAGCAGCTGGGTGTGCATCTGCGCGTTCTGGACCGCCACCGCCACGCCCCGGCAGAAAGTCTCGAACATTTTCAGGTCTTTTTCGGTGAACGGCTTGCCGTCCTGGCGGTTGACCACCTCCGCGACACCCAGCAGATTGTCGCGGGAAATCAGCGGGCAGGCCAGGATCGAGCGGGTAACAAAGCCCGTGGACTTGTCGGTGCCGTCGTAGAAGCGATCGTCTTTTGTAACGTCAGGCACCACGACCGATTCGCGGTGCTCGGCGACCCAGCCGGCGATACCCTGCCCCAGCTTGAGCGTGAAGGATTGCTCCAGCAGGCTGCCGACCTCGCCCAAGGCCACCCTGCACTTCAGGACACCCTTCTCCTTGTTGAGCAGCATGAGCGAGCTCGCCTCGGAAAGCATCACGCCCTGGCTGATTTCGAGTACGCGACGGATAAGCTCGTTGATATCGAACGTTGAGGCGAGGATAACGCTCATATCGATCAGGCTGGAAAAGAAAGTAGCCTGCGTATTCAGGTTGTGTATCTCGTGCTTCAGCACGTCGATAGTTCTCTGCATTTCCTGCTGGTCCATTTCCGCCCCCTTCATAGCCCAATTTTCCACAATTGTACCCCAGCTTTATTGATAAATCAAGGTTTAAGCATCAGTTAAAACTGATTGCAACGGTGCGTAAAATAGTAAAAATTGATTTTTAGATAGACAGGCGAACGGGTTAAAGCAGTCCAAATTTGGCGGCACGGTAGATAAAAGTATCGCGGGAGAGGGACAACAGCCTGGCGGCCCTGCTTTGGTTGCCGCCGGCGCGTTCGAGGGCCTGGCGAAGGATCGATTTTTCGTGCTCGGCCCAGTCCAGGCCGTCGGCGGGGATGATAAACGTGCCGGCGGGCTGCGGATCCTGTTCGCTGACTGCGAGCGGGCTGAGCTGGATGTCGGCTGCGCTCAGCGATCCCCCCTCGGCAAAGAGCATCGCGCGCTCGATCACGTTGCGCAGTTCCCGGACATTGCCCGGCCACTGGTGGGCGAGCAGCTTGATTTCCGCCTCGAAAGTCAGCTCGGTGATCGACTTGTTGAACTGCTGGTTGAAATCGTGGATGAACTTTTCGGCGATCAGCAGCACGTCGCGTCCCAGGCTCCTGAGGGGAGGCAGGATGCAGTTGACCACGTTGATCCTGAAAAAGAGGTCCTGACGGAACTCGCCCTGGCTGACCAGTTGGTCTATGTTGCGGTTGGTGGCGGCAATCAGGCGGGTATCGACTTCGCGTTCGGTCACATCGCCCAGCCGGCGCAGGCGTTTGCTTTCGATGAAACTCAACAGTTTGGCCTGCAATTCCAGCGGCAGTTCGGCGATTTCGTCCAGAAGCAGCGTTCCGCCGACGGCTTCTTCGATAATGCCTCTTTTATCGGCGCTCGCCCCGGTGAAAGCTCCCTTGCGGTAACCAAACAGTTCGCTCTCGAGCAGGTTCGCCGGAACAGCGGCGCAGTTGAGTTCGACAAACGGGCCGCTGGCCAGCGGGCTGTTGTAGTGGATTATCCGGGCTGCCAGGTTTTTACCCGTACCGCTTTCTCCGCGAAGCAGGACGCAGGTAGTGGCCGCCGCCGCCGCCACCTTGAGCAGAATCTCCCGCGTGGAGACCATCTCGTGATGGCTGCCCATCAGCGTTTCCGGGCTGTAACGGCCCTTGTGGCGACGGTTGAGCATCTCCATCCGCCGGCGCAGACTGGTGAGTTCGAGTACAGTATCCACGGCCAGGCGGAGTTTCTCGAAACTGAACGGTTTGGTGATATAGTCGCTGGCGCCTTTTTTCAAAGCCTCGACCGCGGTTTCGATACTCCCGTGGGCGGTCATCATCACCACCGGCACCGAGGCGTTCAGCTTGCGGACCTCTTCCAGCAGCGATATCCCGTCCATCTGCGGCATCATCAGGTCCACCAGCAGGATGTCGGGCATGCCCTGGGATTTCAACTCGTCCAGCGCATCCAGCGGGGAGGTATGGCAGCGCAGTGAGTAGCGGTCGGAGCTGAAAATTTCGCTCAGCAGGTCGATCGACGTCTGGTCGTCCTCGACTATGAACAGTGTGGGTTTCATCGCCCGGTTCCGTGGATGGTGCCGTCTGTCTGGTTAAAAGTAACTCTGTCCGCCAGTCCGGCGGCTGTCGCCGGACCGATTCCGCGCACCCGGCGGGTCAGCTGGTCGAGATTCGCGTAAGCGCCCCTCCGCCGTCTCTCCTCGAGTATGCGGCGGGCCAGCTCGGGGCCGATCCCGGTCAGGCGCTGAAGTTCTTCGGTCCCGGCAGTGTTGACATCCACCGGGGCCTCCAGCGCCGCGCGGATACTGTCTGCCGCCCGGACAACCGCCGAGTCGGCCGTGATGGGCGCAAACGGAAGCGGATTGTCCATCTGCCGGCCGGCGAGATAGTACCTTATCCCCCAGCCGGCCGCCGCCAGCACGCACAGCAGCAGGGAGGCTCTGATCTGGTTGGTGGTGAAATAGCGCACCGCAATCTCCGCCGGAGGAGAAACCCGGCCGCAAAGTACATGTTAAGTGTAACCCGAACCCTGTCCGCAGCGCAATATCAGAAATCGAGTCGGATGCTCATTTTCATCGTGATCGTAATCCTGGTGGTGCCGCTCTTGCGGTCCTTGTGCGAGCTGTAGCTGGCCGACAGGTTGCCGATCACCTGGCTGAAATCATAACCCAGCGTGGGCGTGATCGTAATATCCTCGGTGTCACGGTTGATCAGGATTTCGGTGACCTCGCCGGTATTCTTGTCAATTACTTCGGTGAAATTTCGTGAGACTCTGCGCCGCAGGTCAATCGAGGTGCGCACATTGCTCTTGAGCTTGAAGCGCCTGAGGATCGGGAAATTAATCCCGTTGGGCGCGCTGAAACTGTAGGTAAGGTTGAAATTGTCGTCGTTGCTGACCGTTATCTGGCGACGGTCCTGTTCGGCAAGGATGTCGGTTTTGATGGACGCGGTTCTCTGGTAGCGCGTCCTCACGCTGCCTGTCTTGCCCAGGTTAGCGGTGACCCTGTATTTGGGGTTCCACTGCTCCTCGCGGGATTCCGAATCGATCCCCAACGGGTTTTTGGGCCTTATTTTGACGCTGTTGCCGCGGAAACTCTTGCGCAACTGGTAGCCGCTGGCCAGGCTGACCTGGTTGAACACGCCCCTGATAAAATACGGCAGCCAGATGTTGGAATAGTCGAATGAAAGCTCGGGGCCGCTGCTTCGGGTAATCTGGTACCCGTTGAGCGTATGGCTGTTGCTTCCCTGTTCGGAGTAGTTGAAATTAAACCGGGTGCCGAACAGGTGCATGCCGGCCCCGTAGGTGTGGTTGAAGTTCCAGGTCAGCGAGGTGAACAGGGCCGTGTCGACCACTGTCGAGTCGCCCTCGGAAAATGTCCGCAGACGCTCGTCGATAGTCAGGTCCTCCAGCCCGATCTGGTACATGAAGCCGGGGTTGCGCGGCATCCGCTCCCAGCGGTCGGTTCGCTGGAAGCTGGACTGGAAAATCAGCGGGTCGAAACTGTCCAGGACGTGATTGACCGGCCTGAACAGGTACTTGCCGATAAAGCTCCCCGGCTCCTGGCCCTTGCCCTGCTGCCCCCGTCCCCGGCGACGGTAAGCCGCTCCCGAACTGCCTTCCTGCCCGCCGTTCTTCTGCTCCACTTTCCTGTCCGGGTCCCGGAACTTGATTCCGGCCAGGGACTGACGGAACTGCGGGATTGAGAAGCGGAGGCTAAACTGCTGCTGCTGACGGGTATCGAATTTCCGGTAGTCGGTGTCCTCCGGGAAACTCCTGACATACTGCGGACTGTGGTCGTTATTGTATCCGGCAGTGTAGCGATACTGGGGCACGAGCCAGGGCAGCGACTTGGGAGAAAGCTGCAACCGGACGTTCTGCCTCCGTTCAATTTCGTTGCCGTAGCCGAAGCCGAGGACCTTGCTGGCGCGGGCGGTTTCCTTGAGGTTGCGCGTGACCTCAAGGTCGTAGCTGACCTGGGCCGTCTGGAACGGCCTGTAGTTGACATCCACGTTGTTATTCATGGTGAACAGCGAATCCAGCCGGAAATTACGCGACACCTGATCATAGCGCTGGTTTTCGCGGTAGCTCATAGAACTGCCGAGCTCGATATCGTCCGGCATATAACGGAACCTGGCGTTGGCCAGGCCCTTGGTCAGCGTGTTGTACTTGAGGAAATAGGGAAGCGGAATTTTTTCAAGCACGCCGAACACCCTGGCCGGAAAAACGGGCACATCGGCCTCGCGCGGGAGAGTGGTCCGGTAACGCAGACGGCCGCTGGAGTTGACGCTGGAACTCAGGCTGCGGGGCGCGATATTGCGCGTACTGGTATAGCTCATCGTCCCGTTGAGGTTGTTGAGCAGCATCCTGCTCAACAGTGTTTCGCCCCGGCTCTTGCTGTAGCTGGCGCTGAAACTTTTGGAACTCACCTCCGTCTTGTTCTGCTCCATGCTTTCGGGAAGCTTTATCGTCACGTCCTCGCTGCCGGGATGGAACCGCGGCAGGCTGCGCCTGAAAGTTTTGCGCACGTTGACCGGAATCCGGACGCCCCAGGATGCCGGCATGAGCCGGTCGATGTTGATCGAGCCGCCGAGAGTGTAGTTGAACTGGCTGTTGGTGGGGAGACTCTCGTTCAGGTTGCGGAACTTGTTGTCCCTGGCCCCGACACTGAAATTGAACCGGCCCAGATCGGAGAGCAGGGCTTCCACCTGGAGTCTGGAATTGATACCCAGCTCGCGGATCACGTTGGTCAGCAGGACATCGTCCACCCAGACAGTACCCGAGAGCGGAATATCGCTCGACTCGTTGGCCACGCCCAGGGACATGATCGAGATCTTGGTCAGCGACGGGTTGCCCTTGATCCGGAACGGCCCGCGCTTGACGTCGAGATCGAACTGCTGGATCTGCGCCAGGCTCAACGCCGACTGCAGGCTGTCTTTGAGTGTCAGCCACCCGTCGAACGGCACCGTGACCCCGGTCCAGCCGGTATCGACCGGCATCGAATATTCGTAGTAGTTCTCCCTGTCGGTGCCGAGGCGGATAAAAAATGTCGGCTTGGGCGCGTACGGTCCCTGGCGGCCGTTGACGAAAAAGGTCATCGAGGCGTAATCGAGGTAGCTCTGCTGGTTGTTTTCGGCCTTGAGCGACCAGCCCTCGTAGCCGCGCTGGAGGTCGTTGAAATTAAGCGCCACCGCGGCTTCCTGCGCCGTAAAATCCTCCTCGCGGCCGCTGCGGTTGAACTTGTTCAGCGTGGCGCTGATCGCGGGCGGCGGGTAGTACTCGTTGTTCAGGATGGTGTTGACACTCACCAGCTCCAAGCTGCCGTGGTAGCCGGCGGCGCTGAGCCTGCTGCGCTGCTCCTCCGGCAGGGAGGACTCGCCCTCGGGCCACAGGGTGTCCGAGTAGGTGGTGTCGACAAACGTTTCGGACAGCCGCGGGACCACTCCCTCGTCGCTGCGCTTGAACCGGTTGCCCACGAAACTGATGTTGGCGAAATTGACCGTGTCCGGCTGGTCGAAATCGTAGAACGTCAGCCGCACATGGAGGATTTTGCTCAGCGAGGGGCTGTTGACTTTTTCGTAGAAGTCCTCGAAGCGGGTGCCCTCGCGGGGCAGGGGAATCTCCAGCAGGTACCAGTCGTCCTCGCCCAGTTGGTTCACGTAAACGTCGCGGATGCGGCCACCGTTATCGTCATAGATATATTCAACGTGGTCCTTGACTACATCGCGTTCGTTCTGCGGGATGAATACTCCATCCGGCGGGATAATCTCCAGCTTCTCCAGGTCGAGCTTGACACGGAACACCCGTTCGGTCTGGTCCAGGGCGCCGTTGCTGTTCAGGTCCTCGGTGTCGAAATTCTCACCGATCTGGCCCTTGTTGTTGCCCTCGGTGCGGTTCAGCCCCAGGGCGTCGGGGATCAAAAATAGTTGATCGTAAGGCGGTCGATAGAAGTCGTCGTTGCCGTCGTCGCCATCCACATTCTGCCCGTCGGCCCCCGCCACCCCGTCCAGGCCGGTATCCTCGCCGATATCCAGGCGGCCGTCGAAGTTCCTGTCCTCGGTGTCCAGGCGGTTGACGCCCACCAGCTGGTCATTGCGGTCGAAGCGGACCTGGTCCTCGTTCACCTGGCCGAAATCGATTATCAGCTTGCCCTGGTCGCGCCCGGTGGCGATATAGACCTGGAGCACTTCCCGTTCATCCATGCCCAGGATACCGGTCCGGCTGACCACCTGGACGAACGAGCGCCAGCTCTGCCGCCGGTCGAACACGTTGTCGCCCCTGGGGTTGAACACCGCGCTCATAACGTCCACCGGCAACTGGCGGTGCCGCTCGGACCGGCCCTCGATTTCACCATAGACATCCTGCTCGTAAAATCCGTAATTAGTCTGGCTGACAAAATAGGGGTCGAACCAGAACAGCCCGCCGGCCCGCTCGGGTTCGAAGCCGGTATCCTTGGGCACGCTGCTCAGTTTCCAGCTCTGGTAGATCATGTTCAGCCGCGGGTTCTCGATCTTGGCGGTCTCGAAATCCTCGATCAGCACGCCGCCGCGGGTGTTGGGGTTGGGGCTGGAGATCGCCACGCCGCCGACGATATTGAAGCGGCTGGGGGTGCGGCTTTCCAGATTGGGCAGCCAGTTGAGCCACTCGGTCACTTTTTCGCTGTCGAACTCGAACTTGCCGCCGAATTCGCCCAGCAGGCTGGTCTTCGGCTCATCGCCCAGGCGGACGAACGTCCGGTCCACGCTCTCCACGCTCTGGTAGAACAGGGTGCTGGTCAGGTAGTTCCGCCGGTTGGGATCGAACCCGTACTCGTTGTGGAAACCGAACAGGCTGGTGCTCCCGGTCTGGAACAGCGGCACTTCCTCGAAATCCACCTTGACTTCGCTGTTGGGCGGGATATCCACCGACGGGTTGAGCGTGAGCTGGCCGAACTGGTAGTCGATCGAGTAGTCCGTGCCCTTGCGCAGCAGGCGGTCGTTGACATAGATCCGCTCGCTGTTCTCGATTATCTGCATCGCGCCGAGCTCGAAGGTGCGGGCCTGGGAACCCTCGGCGCGGCTGTAACGCAGCACCATCTGGTATTTCTGGTGCAAAAGGGTGTTGAGCCGGCTGGGGTCGTCCTCGGTATACATCCGCTGGTTGCGCTCGTTCAGCCCGAAAAGGTCTTGGTTTTCGTTATAGGGCCGGTTGAACGGCTCCAGGGACGGGAAGAAAATCAGGCCGCGCATGAAATCGACATAGATCCGGTCGATTCTGGTGTCGCCGTCGTTGTCCAGGCCGAAAATCTCGAGAAACGTCAGCTTGCCCTCAGCGCCGCTCTCATCGTAACGCGGCGGCGTTTCGTTAGTGAAAATATCGATGTCGAACGCGGTGGCGCTGATCGACCCGCCGCCGCCGAAGGTATAGACGTTGCGCAGCATGCGCGGCCAGACAGGGTTCTGGCTGGTCATGATCTCGCTCTTGATCATCATCATGTGCAGCGTGTCGTCGACGATCATGCCCACCGAGTCTCCGGCGGTTTCGAAGATCACGCCGATCTTTTCCTGGTCGTTGACCCAACTGAAACTGATCACGATCCCGCACTCTTCGAGAATGTAGTCCCTGTTGAGCTCCATCTCGTTGAAAAACCCGAACTCATCGTTGGGGTCGGGGTTGAGCGGATAGCCGGCCCGGTCGTCCATGTAGTCCTGCACGTTGATGTGGGCGATACCGGGACGGGCCTGGTAGAAACCCTGGTTGTTGTTGCGCGCATTGCCGTCGTCCTTGAACACCCGGATGTTTCTCGGCTTGTCGGAGGCGTTATGCAGCGGGGCGCCGCCGCGGTCGAGGAACTTGATGTGCTTGGTTTTAATCGCGCTGGTGTCCACGAGCAGGAAGTGGCGGTTGCGGCTGAAATTGACGTCCCAGAGGTGCAGGCTGTCGGTGGCCTCGGCCTGTCCGCTGACCGGGATGCGGATATTTTTCTGGCTGCTCTCGCCCTCTTCCTGGCTGGCGATAAAGGTGGTGGTCAGCGCACCGAGGCGGGTCTCGCCCTTGATCCCGAAGTTTCCGCGCGGGATACTCGCCGCCACCAGCATCGACGGGGGCAGGCTCAGGTTCACGTCACCCAGTTCTATGCTCTGCAGGATCTCGTCCTGCTCGCCCCGGTAGCGGACCTCGATCCGGTTGCGGTTCTCGAACTGGTTCTGGCTGTTGTAGTCCACGAAGATGTTGATTTTGGTCCCGATTGTCCCCTCGATATTGATCTGCTGGCGCTGTTCGAGCTTCAGGCGCGGAAACTTGCTCTGCTGGCGGAACAGGGACTGGTCCTCGGGGATCTGGAAGGTGGTGGTGCCGCTGACCTCGGTGACGCTGCTGCCGTGGATCCGCAGCGATCCCGTACCCTCGCCGATAATCGAGGCCAGGCTCTTGGGCATGAAGTCCGGCAGGTTGATCTCGGGCATCAGGCCCCTGTCCTGGGCAATCCTGGCGTCGGCTGCCCCGCTCACGTAATCGGAGCTGATCGCGTTGAACAGGCTGTCCTCGCGCTCGTCGGTGAGTCTCTTCAGATACTCCAGCACCGACCAGTATTCCGCCTCCAGCACCAGCTCGCCGCTCTGGGTCGGCAGGGTGATAGTCTCCACCACCACGCCGGATTCGATATCGTACTCAACCGAGCTTTTGACGGTTGTTTTGACAGTCAGCAAGGGCTTGTAGGGCTTGAACCCCAGGGAATTGAGCACTCCCCTGCCCGGTCCCAGCGGAATCTTGATCGCCAGCGAATCGGCCGCCCGGGCCATGCCGGAGGCCAGAGTGCACAGCATGCCGGCCAGCAGGAATGCCCGCAGGATGGTCGAGAAATTTTCTCTGTTGCCGGAACGGCGCAAGTCAACTCCGGTAAGCAGGGGAAACGGTAAAATCGAACCTGTAATTATGGAACTTCAAGCGGGGGGACACTACATTACTGTTGAGCAGCATGCTTTTACCGTTCGTTTGCCTCAGGCGGCATTTCGCGCGGCTGGTTTCACCCGGTGGCCGGCCGGGTGCGACCGGTCAACCTCACCCCCAATTTGATCCGAAATATCCGTTTAACCAACGATTGCGAATGACGGATAAAGTGCAACTCCTCCAGCGGTCTGGATCAGGCTAAAACACTTGATATAAAATAATAGGGGTCGTATCATTGCATTGGCCGCTGCCAGCCAACTGGTTTAAGGCCAATAGATTTCAATCAATAATAGTAACAATCGGGGCCGTGTTTGCAAAGCTTTTTCTCGCCCTTTGCACGAGCCATTTCACTCACGGCCTTTGATAGCTGTCGCCCCTGGCCGGCTTGCGGAGGGCAGCGATGAAGATTGCTGCCACAACCGGACGAACGGGTTTGCCCCGGCTGGATGGGGGGCCGGATCCGTTTTGTTGCTGATGGCCGGAGCGGGATGCGGCCGGACAACGGACACTGCCGGATAAGATGAAAACAATTCACTGCTACATACTACGGGAGCTGGCCGGCCCGCTTATCGTGTCGCTGATGCTGCTTACATTCATTCTTTTTATGCGGCACTTCGTGTTTTTGTTCCCTAAAATAGCCGGAAAAAATCTTGGCTGGCCGGTAGTGACGGAGATAGTCGTGCTCAGCCTGCCGTTTATTATCGCCCTGGTGCTGCCGATGGCGGTGCTGGTGGCGGTGATCATGTCGTTCGGCAGGTTCAGCGCGGACAACGAGGTTACCGCACTCAAGGCGCTCGGAATTCCCGCCCACCGCCTGATGCTCTCCCCGATGGCGGCCGCGTGCGTGCTGATGCTGGGGGCGATCTGGTTCAACGACCAGGTGGTGCCCGAAACCAACCACC
>VRUH01000033.1 GCA_019456185.1 Candidatus Glassbacteria bacterium
CGGGTATGCTCCAGGGCTTCGGGTTTACGCTCCAGAAGGGCCAGGTAGTGAAAAATGGATCGAAGGATACCCCTTCTTTGCACCAGAGACGCTTGTGTGTGGCTATAAGCTCATCTTTATGTGCTTCACCGGGACCGTGTAACAGCGGCACGGAGTGTCGTTTCCTCCGGACCCCGTCCGGCGCAGCAATCTGCGAGCTTACCATCGATTACAACGGCAGGGACCGAACGAATACCCAGTTCTTTCGCCCGCCCCGCCACTTGTGGGTCTTTCATGTCGAGTACGCTGACATCGCATGAATTACTTGCTTCGCGATTGACAAGTTCAATTGCCTCCTCACACACGGGGCATCCCGCAGTGAAAACCTCAATCATGCGTTTGGCGATCATGTCATCTCCTCCTTATGTAGTGTTTTTTGTGTCCCCGGTTTCCATTGACACGGTCCCTGCGGGAACACAAGCAGCACAGATGCCTTTCCTCCCCGTTTTCCGTGGCCACCCGTTCCAGACAGATGCAGCCACAAACAGGGCGATCCCTCCATACATGACCTGATCGGACTCGAAGACAAACTTTCCAACGAGCACGATGCCTGAAGCGAGCAGACCTGCGCCGAAGGGACCATAGCCCCAACGTTTTTCAGCCCGAAATCCAAGTGCGCCGACTGCAATTACCAGAAACAGAAGCGTTATCGGGAACAGGTAGGAAGTGTTCAGCAAAAATCCAAATCCGAGGGAACCGAGTAGTCCTGTATAAGCGGGCCAGCAGGCGGGACATGCAAGATTGGGCAGGAACGCAAACATTAGACCGGGTAGAGTTGTCAGAGAGCTTCGCCAGCCGACGATTATCTCAGGACGGTTTCCCAAAGCCGGATACCCGTTTGCAGCCCTCAAGGCAGACGTGATTAACCGGACCGGGGGCACGCCCTGAAGCCCACTGGAAGAATCCCCATAGAGGCGGCAGCAGGAAATGTCCTCAGATGGCTCAACACCAGCTATGTCTTTTCCGTCGACCAGGATCGTGGGTGAGCCAAAGCTCCTGACGTAATCTGGACTGGCCTGATCGCTGCGCTCCCACTCCGTCCAATGTGGAACCATTCCCACTTCAGTGAAGGCGCGCAATAATTGAGCCCTTGCCTCGGTCACGTTTGGGCAGTCGTTATCGTAGATCAACTCGACACTTGCCATTTTTCATTCCTCCAAAGCTTCGAGGATCGGGCACTCCGTCACCGAGCCGGCTTCGCTACAAGCTGCCATTAGTTTTCCAAGCGCCTTTTTCATTCTTTGCAGCGCAAGGATTTTTTCCTCAATATTTGTGACCTTGGCCTTAGCTCGCTCGAGGATATCTTCGCAGGTCGCATCAGGGTCCTTCCGAAGGGAGAGCAGTTCCCTGATCTCTTTGAGCGAAAAACCAAGCTTTTTGGCGCGCTTGATAAAACGAATGCGGGAAACAGTTTCCTTCGGATACTGGCGATAGCCTGACTCCTTTCGGGGTGGCTCTGCAATTAAGCCCTCTCGTTCATAGAACCGGATTGTTTCGACTCCAACGTCCGAAAGGCGAGCGACTTTTCCAATTTGCAGCGACTCCATTGTTACCTCTCTTTCTAGTTCTTAAGTTTATTATAATGTCTGTACCATACTACGGAGTCAAGAGTTCAACTATTTTTTTCTGGCGGATACACCAGCTATGATAAAAGTCAAGGGCATTATGTTAAGAGGCTTCCCTGTGACGCCCATGTGTTGACAAGGTTGCTGCCGTTTACACTCCGCTAAATGCTGCACTTTTAAACCGACGTTTACACGTGAGGTTCCCGTCTGAATTCCCCGCGAATCTTTGATCTCGCAGGCCCTCACACATATTCCGGCCGCCGGGAAAATTTCTCGTAACTTTTTCTGTTCTCCACCGACTAATGGACGAACACGATAGCGGCAGCATCGATGCCGCCGCCTGAGATCGTACTCACCTCACACCCCGCCTAGCAGCGTTGCTGAAATGGCAGCGAGGATGACTCGGATCAGGAATTGGCCCCCGCTCCCCACGCTGCGACCAGGGGTGGGCATGAAATTTCTGCAATCATTTGGCGTTGTCCTGCGTAATTATAAACAAGGAGCGGCCGGACGTGAAAGGGGGCAATATGGGTTAGCACAGGCGGCGGTTAGGAGCTGTCGATTATCGCGCGGGACGTGGCGTGCTGCCCTCACCACCAGAGCATAGGCGGTCCGGGCCGGGAGTGCCGGCCTCCCATAATGCACCGTCGTCTTTTTTTTCGTGGGCGCGGTTCACGCTCCAGTCCTTGCGACAGTGGCCGATCAGCGTGACCGTGATTACCCGTTCTCCGGGAATGTGAGCGAATCCTGGAATAGAAAGAAACCTAGATCAGGAAGGGAGAAGCACAATGAGCAATTTCAAACGAACATGGATAGTGGCTGCCGCCGCTTGTCTTGCTGTTGCCGGAATGCTTTTGGCTCAAGGCAGCGAGGCTAAA
Organism: Candidatus Glassbacteria bacterium; assembly: GCA_019456185.1. Lineage (NCBI taxonomy): Bacteria > Candidatus Glassiibacteriota > Candidatus Glassiibacteriota bacterium. Next base: position 2,483 of record VRUH01000033.1, read on the forward strand.
GATTCACCGCAAAGTGAGGGAACAGCGGAGCTGGCTGCCGCGAAAAGTATCGAAGTCACTGTTAAGGGTCAGAATATCTGCCTGGGCTGCACGCTGAAAAAGGAGAAGGACGCCGGGGCTCAGTGCAGCATTTATGGACACAAGCATGTGTTGAGAGTGGCCAATGCCGCCGCCGCCGGAAAAGATCTGACCGCCATGAACGGCTGGGTCCTGCACTACCTGGAGACGCAGGCGAGCGAGGACCTGATAAAGAAGCATCACGGCGAGAGTTTGACAATCGTCGGTAAAGTGTACCCCGATGAGCGAGTTCTGGAGGTCGTTTCCGTCAACTAGACAGCTGGGATCTGCGTTGCGGCAAGGGAGTTCCTGGTCCAATTTCCTTGCCGCAGCTTAATGAGAATTTACGAATGTACCAGGATAGTAGAATATTCGGTTGGGACACTGTGAATGACATCTAAAAGCACAGGTATGACCGAGAGAGAACTGATAGATCACGGCTTCCGTTATGCTCTGTCACTGACCCACCACGAGCAGGATGCGGAAGACCTCGTGCAGACTGCGTTTTTCAGACTTTACCGCAGCAGGGGGCGTGTTGAGCATAAGGCGCTGTTGATAACTACCATCCGGAATCTGTTTTTTGATCAATGCCGAAGAAAAAGAAACAAGTTGGTCATTACCCTGGATAACCCGGAAGAACTTATTCAGCTACCCTCTCCCACACAATCGCTGCCCGGTACGAACCTGGATATGGATGAGTTGCTGGCCCGGCTCCGTCCGGAAGAACGTGAAGCGCTCTACCTCAGCGCGGTGGATGGCTGTAGCGCAAGCGAGATCGCAAACCTGACGGATCAACCCCGCAATACAGTGCTGAGCTTGATTCACCGCGCGAAAAAGAAGCTGCAAGCCGTAATAGCGCGGGAAGAGAACCGAATGAAACGCCGAGATTACCATGATTGACATCGAAGAACAACTGAGGCTCCACTACGAGGGCAAGAAGTTTTCCGACGAGCGTGCGGAGTCGATCCTCTCGGAGGCGCGCGAACTGCGACCCTTGCGCTTCCGCTTGCCGTTGCGGCTGATGGCGGCCGCCGCTGCCGTGGTTGTAATCCTGGCGGGCGGCGTTTTGACAGTCGTCCTCTCGCCATCTGCCGGCGTCGCATCGAAACTGGCCGACGAAATCGCCGTTCACCACCTCAAGGGGGACGAACCAACGGTACTGAGCAGTAGTTACGAAGTCGTACAGGCCGCCCTGCCCCGGTTGCCCTTTTCAATCCTGCCATCCAGTCCCCGCCTGCTGGCCGGCTTTGACCTTCTGGGCGCCAGGTACTGCTCGCTCCAGGGTCACCTCGTGGCTCAGATCAACCTCAAGGATCGACAACACGGCGATACTCACACGTTTTATGTGATGGAACTGACGCGAGTCTTTCGGAATGTGAAGCATGAGACGTTTTACCGCGATGGCGTTATCGTCGAACTGTGGACCGATGACGGGCGCCTGTTCGGCCTGGCCTCGAACGTACGCTAGAGAAGCAAGAACCGGCAGGCGAATGCGGACAGAAAACATGAAAGATAATGCTGAGCCGTAGCCAGTGCGAAGCCGGAGTTTTCTGATAGTTACGTGGCAGCATTATTGGTGGGCAGGTCAGTTCGATAATATTTCTTAGGAACTTTCTCAAGAGGCAATATGATAAAGTGGGCCCTGAAAAATCCCCACCTGGTGGTGGTGAGCTGCCTGATGATTTTCGTAATCGGAGTGGTGTCGGTCAGGTTTATCCCCGCTGATCTTCTGCCTATCTACGATACTCCGGCCGTCCAGATAGTCACCTTTTATCCCGGCATGCCACCCGAGGTCATGGAGCGCGACATCATGTCGCGCATCGAGCGTTGGACCGGCCAGTCCGTGGGAATCGAGCACCAGGAAGGCAAGGCGATGCTCGGGGTTTCAGTGGTAAAAGATTTCTTCCGGGAGGGGATCAGCCTTGAAACCGCGATGAGCCAGGTGACCTCCTATGCCATGTCCGACCTCTTTTACCTGCCTCCCGGAACGATTCCTCCGATGGTTATGCCCTTCGATCCGACCGCAGCTCTCCCGCTCTGCCTGGTCAGTGTATCCAGTCCCACCATGAGCGAAAGCGAACTTTACGATGTGGCCTATTTCGAGCTGCGCAACCGCCTGCAGTCGATCCAGGGCGTGATCGCACCCGCGGTTTACGGGGGAACGCTCAGGCGTATACTTGCTTACGTGGATCGTGAGAAGCTCGAGGTCAGGGGCCTGTCACCGATGGATGTGGTCCAGGCGCTCAAGGAGCAGAACGTTTTCATCCCCGCGGGAAACATCAAGGCCGGGGGAACGGATTTCCAAATATTCTCCAACTCAATGCCGGAAAGTGTCGAGGATCTCAACGCGATCCCGATCAGGGTCACAGATGGCTCTCTAGTGCTGGTCGGTGACGTGGGCCGGGTGGAGGACAGCCACCAGATCCAAACGAACATCGTCAGGGTCAATGGACGCCGCCAGGTATATATCCCGATTTACCGTCAGCCCGGGGCCAACACGATCCAGATAGTTAACTCGATACGATCCCAGCTTACGCGCATTCTGCAGAGGCTGCGTGAAATGGATACCAGGGCCGCGGATCTTTCCCTGGAAGTCGTACTCGACCAGTCGATCTATGTGCGGGACTCGATCAACGGGCTGCAACTGGCCGCGCTGTTGGGTGCGGTTCTGGCCGGGCTGATTGTCTTTCTTTTTCTGCGCAGCTTCCGGCTTACCGGGGGGATTCTGCTGGTAATACCCCTCTCCGTGCTCGGCGCATTCATCGGGCTTTATTACACGAAAAGCACGATCAACACCATGACCCTGGGCGGGCTGGCCCTGGCCATCGGGATATTAATCGACCAGTCGATAGTAGTGCTTGAAAACACTGTCCGGCATCGATCTCTCGGCAAATCACCCTATCAGGCCGCCCTGGATGGGGCACGGGAGGTCTGGAGTCCGCTGCTGGTGGCGACCCTCACCTTCATGGCGGTTTTCTACCCGATAGTATTTCTTTCCGGCACGGCGAAATATCTGTTCACCCCTTTAGCCCTGGCGGCCAGTTTCGCCATCATCACCTCTTACCTTCTTTCCATCACGCTGATTCCGGTCTACTGCGCCAGATTCATTCCGGAAGTAAAGCCTTCCGAGGCGGCCGGAGTTAAGCCGGCCTCGGCCCTGGAGCGGAATTACAACCGGCTCTTCAAGCGGGTTCTCAAAAGACGGGGAGCCACCATCTCGGTTGCGGCGGCCGCTTTCCTGCTGGCCTTGTTTCTGCTTTACAATACCGGTACCGAGCTGTTTCCACGGATCGATGCCGGGCAGTTCACCATCTTCGCCCGCATGCCGACCGGAACCCGGATCGAGGTGACCGAGGAAACAATAAAACAGGTCGAGCAGCACATAATTGGATTGATCGGTGAACCGGACCCCGAGTACCCCAAGCTGGAACAGCACGAGGATTCGGAGTTGCAGATCCTGATCTCCAACATCGGCGTACTGATGGATTGGCCGGCGGCCTACACTCCAAACACCGGAGCCATGGACGCGTTCCTGCTCGTGCAGTTGAAAAGAAAATTTTCCTCGCGCGGAACTTTCGAAATCGTTGAGATTCTGCGCCGGGAACTCAGGGAAAAATTCCCGGATGTGGAGTTCGCCTTCGATACCGGCGGCATGCTGACCGCGGCGCTGAATTTCGGGGAGCCGTCGCCGGTACACATTCAAGTCAGCGGCAGCAACTATGGGACAGCCCACGAAATAGCGCAGATTATCGCCGGCGAAATCAAGGAATCTCCAGGGGCCGCCGATGTGCGTATTGCCCAGCGACTGGATTATCCCATTGTGGAAGTGACCGTGGACCGCGTTAAAGCCGCCTATCTTGGCCTGACCATGGAAGACGTAATCAAAAACATGGTCACCGCCACAAACTCGAGTATCAATTTCGACCCGGCTTTCTGGATCGATCACCGTAACGGCAACCACTACTTTATCGGCGCCCAGTACAGGGAAGAAAGCCTCAACTCATTCGAAACTATCCGGGAAATCCCGCTGATAAACCGTAACAGCGGGGAGGTGGTTCCGCTGAGAAACGTGGCTACTTTCAAGCGAAAGACTGGACCGGCGGTAATCAACCACCGGGATATCACCCGCGTGATCGACATTTACGCCAATGTTAAGCCGGGCTGGGTTTTGGGCGACTTGGTCGCGGATATCGAGAAGCGGCTCGCCTCGAGCCGGGAGATCGCCCCGCTGGCCCGGGAGTCCAGCCGGGGCAAATATTACGAGGTCAGCGGGGAAACTTACCAGGGCAAAGGCTACAGCTTTACTACCAGCGGAGAAATTCAGGTTATGCAAAGCTCATTCTCCCAATTCGGTCTGGGATTGTTCCTGGCTATCGTCCTGGTTTATCTGATCATGGTCGGGCAGTTCCGTTCTTTCCTCGATCCGCTGATCGTGCTGACCGCCGTACCGCTCGGTTTGATCGGAGTTGCAGCAACTCTGTTTTTCACCGGCTCCACCCTGAATATCCAATCTTTCATGGGGATAATCATGATGGTGGGGATTGTCGTGGAATACAGCATCCTGCTGGTCGATTTTGCCAACCGGAGGGTCGAGCAGGGAGTGCCGGTTGAAATGGCGGTGCGGGAAGCCGGTGCAGTGAGGCTGCGGCCGATTATGATGACCTCCCTGACCACCGTACTCGCTCTCACCCCGATGGGTCTTGGGCTGGGAGGGGGGGAAAGCAACATTCCCCTGGCACGCGCGATTATCGGGGCGGTGTTGGCGGCGGCAATACTATCGCTGTTTGTCGTGCCGGTTATCTATCTAAGCTTGAAGCGTTCCAGGGTTCAAATTTAACCTGAACTTACAGCCGGGGTAGTCCGATGAAAAATATTCTGTTGCTGACCGTATTGCTCTCTCTTACGGGAGCCCGGCATCCTGAGCTTCTTTTCGCTCAGCAGGCTCTGCCGAGGGTACAAGTAATTGCACCCTCGACCAGGGAGGCGTTCAGGGAGATCGAGCTCCCCGGAACTCTCGAACCCCTGGCCGATGTGACCCTCTACGCCAAAACCTCCGGCTATCTCCAAGTGTTGAAAGTCGATATCGGCGACCGGGTCAAAAAGAGCGATCTGATTTGCAGGATAGCCGCTCCAGAGCTGGTTGCCGAATTGAATAAAACGCAAGCGCGGGTCCGGATCGAAAGCCACCAGCTCGAATTGGCCAGGTTGACGGGTGAGAGGCTGGCCGGACTGCTGAAGGATGAGCCGGGGGCGGTCACCAGCCAGCAGGTGGACGAGGCGCAGGCCGGGATCGGAATAGCCGAAGCCCGGCTGGCCGAGGCCAGGGCCGAGCTCGAGAGCCTTCGGGCACTTGTCGGCTACCTGGAAATTCGCTCTCCGTTTAACGGGATTTTCACCGAACGCAAGGTGGATCCCGGCGATTTTATCAAGTCCGCCGCCTCCGGAGATGCCATGCCGGTCGGGCGAATAATGAACGACGATTCGATCAGAATTTTTATCTACCCCCCGGAAGAGTTTGTGCCGCTTTTAACAGTGGGTGCTCCGGCTTCGGTCAATCTCGACGTCTTACCAGGCCACTTTTTCCAAGGATCGGTTTCCAGGTTCGCCGGAGCGCTGAATCCCGCTTCGCGGACGATGAAAACGGAGATCATGCTGCCGAATGCGGATCATAAGTTAAGACCGGGTATGTACGCCCACGTTAAGCTCAGACTGAAAACCGGGGTAACGCCCCTTGTCATACCCTCGTCCGCGGTTGGCCAGGCCGGACAAATAGCGACCGTATACGTGGTCGAGGACCGGATATTACGTTTGCGGGAAGTGAAAACCGGCTATGATGATGGGAAGATCGTCGAGGTTATTTCCGGTCTGGGTCCGGCTGACCAGGTCGTGGTTTCCGGGAGGGAGAACCTGAAAGAGGGCCAGCAGGTCAGGGTGGTTCCGAGCTCTCTCGAATCTCTGTCAGCCTATTAAAGCTTTACCGCCAGGCTTACTTTACGCACCGGAAAAATAATGTCGAAAATGAAAAATATGATTGCCGCCGGCCTGATCGCCGGCCTGTCGTCTTTTGCATCGCTGCTTGGGGATGCGCCTGCCTCCCCGGCCGGCGGAGAAACACCCGGCGCGGCGCAGATCGCCTTCCCCCTGCCCGATACGGTCTTTAATTTCCTGGCCGGGAGCGCCCGGGAGATAGACCAGGCGGAGGTGGTTGGGCTGGTGCTCGAAAGAGGCCTGGTCCTCAAAAGCGCCAGGCTGAGAATCAGCGAGGCCGAGGGTGTAAAATTTCAGGCAGCCGCTTCATTTATCCCGACCCTTTCGCCGGGACTTTATCTGCAACATACCGATGGCCGCGTTCAAGGTTCGTTCGGTGTACTGCGCGATGTCGAATTCAATACGGTCAGCCCCGGCATTTTCGTGCTCTACGGACTGAATCCGGCAGAAGCCGCCTACCGGATGATCGCCGCCGGGCACAGCCTGGAGTCGGTTCGCTCCGGCAGCCGTGAATCGGCAAACGGTTCGATCAGCGAAGCCGCCAGCCAGTTCGTAGACCTGCAATATGCGGCCGTAGCGGTGGCGGTGGCCCGGGAGTTGGAATCGAACGCCGGGGAGCTGGTCCGGATCAGCCGGGCGCGCCTGCTGCGGGGGCTGGGAAATGAAGAGGACGTTCACCGCTCGGAGGCGAATCTCGCGCGGGCCGGCCGGGAGGTGTTGAACCGCCAAATCGCGTTCGAGAATACGATGCTGCTGCTGGCCGAAACCCTGAATCTGGACCCCGGAATTACTCTTGTCCCACGGCCTGCTTCCCTGGAGCCGCTGGAACTGCTCGGAAAGAAAAGGTCGCAAGGGGAATTGATCGAGGCGGCAAGAACCACCCGGCCAGGATTGCGAAGCGCACAGCTGGTTGAGGCGGCGGCTAAAGCGGAACTCACCGGTGAAAGATGGCGGTTTCTCGCTCCCCGTTTCGATCTGGTATACCGGTTGGGGACAATCGGCGGACAATTCGACGATCAGCGCAGGGAGGAAAGACTCACCTTGCTTGCCTCCCTGGACCTCAGCCCGATCCTCTGGGGCAGGGCCAGGGAGCTGAAGGCCCATCACGAGTTGAGCGCGGTTAATACACAGATGGTTCTCTCCCGCCTGCAGCGAAACGTTCAGCAGGCTTACCGAGGATACCTCAATGCCGGAAACCAAATGTCCCTCGGTGAGAGCGAGATCGAGTCCGCGGAGGCGGCCCTGCGGATCAGCAACTCGCGGTTCACCGCCGGCCTCGGCCTGTCTATCGAAGTGATGGCGGCTCAGAAGGAACTGGCCGAGGCGCGATTGGGGTATTTCTCCGCGGTTGCACTATTCAATAAAGCGCAAATCAGGCTGCTCTACGAGACCGGTGAAATCGAGCCCTCGGTTTTTTCCTCACCCTGAAACAGCCAAATTAAAAGATAAAAAGCGTCAATAAAATTATCAACTGAACCGCTACCGGCCAAAGCCGGTAGGTTCCGGGCGGCGGAATCCACCGCTTTCAAGCGGTGGTTCCTTACATCCCATTTCCTTAAATCCGCTGACTTCAGTCGGGGGATTACTTTATTTGGCCCCTTCGGGTTTTGATCCGGTCCCGCAAGATCATTGTCAGGGAGGTGTTGTCACGGGCGAAAAGAATACCGGGAATTACGTATCCTGATAAAGCCGGGATGAAGAAGGAACCGACGAGGGAAAATGTCGCGTTTTGATTCCGGGACAGCGGATTCAGAGCGCGATTCGCTTGCGTTTCTGTAATGCAGATTGTAGCATTCTAACCGGCATGTCATTTGTCGGCCATCTTTGCACAAGAACGCCGCCGGCTGATCTCCTCGCCGTGGAGAAACATCGCATCTTTCTCGCACTGAAAATCATTGCTTCCGGTCCTCAGCAGGAGTCGCCGCCGATGCATACGCCTCGCTGTTGCTTGATCAACATTAGCAGACTTCGAGCGGTTTTACTGCCGCTCTCACTGCTTAGCCTGGCCGGGTGCCCTGGCCGGGATACGGCAGTTCCGGAGGTGGAGCCTGCGGCTCTCAGGGCCGCGGTCGACCTGAATGCCGGCGACAGCGTAACTGTGGAGTTGGCCGACGGAATTTCCGCCACGGTCAAGCTGCTGGCAACTGATTACCAGGCGGACCGCTTCCGTAACGCCGTGCGGAAGTCATCGGCCACCGTGCTGATCAACGGGGAGCAGGCAGTCCTGGAAAGCGGCAATTACAGCCTGCCCCGGCTAGTCGGCGGCGTGCGGGTGGACTGCCCGGCCACGGCGGCGCTCTACCGCAACACGAACGAGGACCGCTGGGGGCTGGACGCCGACGCCCGGATCAGACTCTGGCCGGCGGAGGGAAAACTGCTTCCGGAGGGCTCGTTCGGCTATCCGGTCGACCAGAGATTTCTGGCCAACGATACCCAGATGAGTAACGAACCCTGCTATGTCAACGGCTGCGAGGTCCCGAGTGCCGAAGACCTTTACTACCATTCGGGGCTCGATTTCGGCGGCACGGAGGGGATGGTCCGGGTGCTGGCCGCCACCGACGGCCTTGTTGTGTCGGTTGGTGACTCGGTGCTGGACGGCCATAAAATCGATACGCCGGTGATGCCCCGCTACGATGCCGTCTACGTGCTGGACAGGCGGGGCTGGTACTACCGCTACAGCCACCTCCACAGCATCGACCGGGAAATTGTGCCGGGAGAACGGGTCGGCCTGGGCCAGCAGATCGGCATTCTCGGCAAGGAAGGCGGCAGCGGGGGCTGGACGCACCTCCATTTCGAGATCAGGGCCCGTCAGCCCTCGGGGCGCTGGGGTACGGAGGAGAGCTACGCCTACACCCACGAAGCCTACCTCGACAAGTACGCCCCCGAGCTGATCGCCGTGGCCCGCCCGCATCTCGTGGCCTCCGCCGGTGAGACTCTCTGGCTGGAAGGAACCAGGAGCTGGTCGTCATCCGGCAGTGACCTGGAGTTCGAGTGGCTGTTCGCCGACGGCTCCTCGGCCAGCGGTGTAATCGCCGAGCGGACCTATTCCGAACCGGGCACCTTCTACGAGGCGCTGAAAGTAACCGGCCCGGCGGGCAACGTCGACTACGATTTCTGCGTTGTTCAAATACTGGACAGTTCCAGGCCCGAGCTGGCTGTGCCCATGCTGCATGTGAACTATTACCCGTCTCTCGATCTCGAACCGGGCCGGGAAATCACGTTCAAGGCCAGAACGTTCAACGCAGTCCGCGGACAGGAAACATGGGATTTCGGTGACGGCAGCCCGGTGGGGACCACCAGTTCGATACCCTGCTGGGGCGACGCCTCGCTGGTCCCGGATGGCGAAGAAAATATCCTGCTCCACCCCCAGGGCTATGCTTCGATTACGCACTCTTATGCCCGTCCCGGCCATTATCTGGCAACTGTCCGGAGAACCTCGGAAGACGGTGTCCCGGCGGTCGCGAGGATTCACGTGGCTGTCGGACAGGGCAATTGAACCGATGCTGACCAGCCATTCAACAGGCGGTGGAAGATGGCTCAGCGAACGACCTCGAGGCGGGAGTTTATTCGCAGGGCGGCGGCCGGAGCCGCCGCGGCAACTCTGGCGGGAGCATTGCCGGCTTTCTCAGGCGGCGCCGGCGACGGGGCCCGGCCAAACATTATCGTGATCATGGCTGATGATCTCGGCTACGGTGACCTGGGCTGTTTCGGCGCGACACTGATCCCCACACCCAATATCGACCGCCTGGCCGCCGGCGGGGTGACTTTTACCGATGCCCACTCGCCGGCCTCGCTGTGCACTCCCACCCGCTACGCCGTGCTCACCGGACGCTACTGCTGGCGCAGCCCGCTTAAAAAGGGCGTGACCCAGGGCTACGACCCCCTGCTGATCGATCCCTCGCGGCTGACAATCGCCGGAGCGCTCAGGCAGGCCGGTTACCGAACAGCCTGTATCGGCAAGTGGCACCTCGGCCTGGGCGAGCGCAAGCCTGTCGACTATTCCGGCCCGCTCACTCCCGGCCCGCGCGAGCTCGGCTTCGACTACTTTTTCGGCATCCCCGCTTCGCTTGACATGCCCCCCTACTGTTTCGTCGAAAACGACCGGGTGGTGGGGGAACTGAGTGTGCCCAAACGTCCCCGCAACACGCTCCAGCGCGAGGGGCCGATGACTCCCGGCTGGCGCGACGAGGAAGTGGGGCCGACATTCGTGCGCAAGGCCGAGCGCTTTATCGACGATAACGCGCGCAACAGGCCCGGACGACCGTTTTTTATCTACCTGCCCTACCAGGCGCCCCACACTCCCTGCACGCCGCCGGGCTTTATCGAGGGCCGCAGCGGGGCCGGCGTGCGCGGTGACATGGTGGTCGAGCTTGACTGGGCGGTCGGCAGGATAACCGAAGCCCTGCGGCGTAACGGTCTGGAGCGCGACACACTGGTAATTGTCACCTCCGACAACGGCGCGCTGACCTCGGGGATTTCCTCCTGGGCCGGTGATCCGCCGGAGAAATACGACCTGGTTCACAACGGCCACAAACCCAACGGCGAGCTTCGCGGCCAGAAAGCCGACATCTGGGACGGCGGCCACCGCGAACCGCTGATCGCCAGTTGGCCGGCCGGGATCGAGGGCGGACGGAAAAGCGGCAGGCTGTTCTGCCTCACCGACCTGATGGCTACCTGCGCGGCCGCGGCCGGGGTTGACCTCCCCGATAACGCCGGCGAGGACAGTTTCAACCAGCTGCCGGCAATCACCGGGGCAGGGCAGTCCGGGGCGCGGCGTGAATCGGTAGTGCATCACTCCGGGGCCGGGATGTTCTCGCTGCGCCGGGATAACTGGAAACTGGTCCTGGGGCGCGGTTCCGGCGGGTTCAGCGCTCCGCAGCTGGTTACCCCCGGCCAGGGCGAGCCGCGGGGCCAGTTGTACGACATGGCCGCTGACCGGGCCGAGCAGGCCAACCTCTGGAACGAGCGGCCGGAAGTCGTTCAGAATCTGCTGGCGCTGTTGGAGGACATCGTCCGCCGCGGGCGCAGTACGCCCGGTCCGGACCAGCCCAACGAGGGCGAAGTGGATATCTGGGCCGGTGCGCGTCAAGTGGTTGAAGTACCTTGATATATTGAAAAGGGGGAACCGGATGAATCCAGCCAGGTCAGCATTAACCGCACTTTTCTGTTTTGTGCTGATAGCCGGAGCGCAAGCTGAGCAGCCGGGGGAGGAAGAGAACCTCGACCGGCGGGTCGCCGCCCATTTCTTCGCACTCTCGGACCTGGCGGCCGAGGCCCTGAGCGGTGAGCCCACCACCAACGACAACTACCGCGACCCCGGCAGAGTGAGGGCTTACCCCCAGTATTTTGTCGATTCCTATGCGGTCCGCGCCCTGGCGGTTGCCGCCGACCTGACCGGAAGCGAAAGCTGCCGCCGTGCCTGCCGTAGTTGGGCGGACAGGATGCTGGCCGATCAGGCCGGCATGGCTCCGGCGGGCGCCTACTACATGAACTACCATCGCAAACCTGGAGAGACTGCCGGCCAGTGGTTTGTCGCCGACTGCGGATCGATCGCGATGGGCGTGCTGGCGGTGGCTGTCAGGTGCACAGAGCCGGAGTTCAGGGACAGGTATCTGGAAAGCGTGGAGTCTTTCATCGGCCTGGTGATGGATAATTACGTCCGCCCCTCGGGCGGTATCACCGATGGGATCTGGAACAAATCCGACGATGAATGGTGGTGCAGCACCTGCCTGGTCACCGCCCTGGCGTTCCAGCTCCACGGGATTACCGGCGAGCGGAAATACCTGGATACCGCCCTGGCCGGTATCGACTGGCTGCTCGGCTTCGAGTACGACGATACGATCCTTTACGATTTCGAGGACGGAGCGCCCACGACCGTGTTTTACGTGCTCGAGGCTTATGCCGCCGCCTTGCCGTACCTGGCCAGGGGAAGCGTCCGCCGGCAGAAAGTGATTGACCGCCTGTCGGCCAGCGTGGAGTGGATGGCCGATACGCAGAATGCCGAGGGCACCTGGGATTACAACCCCGACAACTGGGGAGTAAAGCTGGGCGGCCTGCCCTGCCATATGCTGATTTACGGAAGCATAGCGCAGGAAGACCGTAACGCCGAATCGGCCAGGCTTGCGCTGTCCGGCCGGCTGGTCCCCCTGAAAAAGCTGGTCGGTGAGTCTGCGGCTAAAGCCCTCGACTATTTCTCCGGCAGAAAAAAAGACAGCAGAAAATTCACCCAGCAGGATGCGTTCACGATGATGTCCTACGCCGAACTGCTCTGTCCCGGTGAACTCTACAGCAAAACCGGCCGCGAGTTTCCGTTCACCCGTAACTATCCCAAACAACAGCGGTGACGATTCAGAGCTTGACCACACATCGCTCCGTGGCCGCCCGCTCGATTGCCAGCAGGACCTCCAGGGTCTCCAGCGCCAGCCGCGCCGAGTTGAGCGGCTCACGATTCCCGCCCACGGCGCTTGCCAGCTCCATTATCCCTCCCGACCAGTCCACGCCCGAGGCCTCGAACGGCCCCGGCTCGCCCACCACGACATCCCACTTGGCCGAGTCCTTTTCACTGATTTTCAGCTCGCCCCGCGCGGCCATCACCGAACCCAGCGCCAGCGATCCCGCCGTACCCTGGATTTCCAGCCCGTGGTGGTCAGTGTTGCTGTTGGCGTAGCTGAACGCGATCCTGCCGGTTACCCCGCTGGCAAACCTCAGCAGGGCCACTCCGTTATCGAATGTTGTTACCGTGAACTTTCGGCCGTTCAAATCCGCTCTCTCTGGAATCGCGATATCGAACATCCCGGTCACCTCGGCCACGGGGCCGAACCAGTCGAGCAGCAGGCTGACCGGGTACGGGCCGACATCGAGCAGCGGTCCTCCGCCCGCTGTGTAGAACTGCTCCGGGCTTGGGTGCCAGGCTTCCACCCGGCCATGGTATAGCTCAGCGGTCACCGATACCGGCTCGCCGATCCGGCGTTCGGCCAGCAGGCGTTTCACCTCGCGCTGGTTATGCCCCAGCAGGATAAACGGCGCACTGGAGAGGACGATATCCTTTTTCGCGGCGGCGGCGATCAGCTTCCTGCCCTGTTCAACGCTCAATGCCAGCGGTTTTTCGGTGTGAACATGCTTACCGGCTTCCAGGGAGCGCAGGGTCAAATCGTAGTGGACTTTCGGCGAGGTAAGGTTCACCACGGCATCGACTTCACTGTCGCCCAGCAGCTCGTCCAGGCTGGTGTAAGCCCTGCCGCCGTAGTTGCCCGTGAACCGTCGGCACCTGTCAGCCGTGCGGTTCCAGGCCCCGGCGAACTCGATATTTTTTTTGTCATCCAGCCGGGTAAAGTGGTCCATGTAGAACCCGGCGATATCTCCGGTGCCGACCACCGCGAAACGGAACGCCGCGCTCATGCGTCCTCCCCGGTCCAGTCGACAAACACACCCATGTACGCGGCGCGCTCGGCATGGATTTCCGCGTAACGTTCGGGGGCCTGTCCGGGGGTGATCCTGTGGGTGGTCAGCTCATCGAGACTGATCCTGCCCGCGGCGACCAGGCCGAAAAAGAACTCGGTCATCTCCTGTCTGCCCCAGCGGTAATAGTCATTGCCGGTGCGCGGAGGGACCGCCCCGTGGGCGCCGACAATCGAAATGCTGTTGCTCACGATATCGTGGGTCAGGGTCTGCTCGCCCGGTTTGGGGACGTCGCCGATCAGTCCCAGCCGCCCGCGGCGGGCCAGCATGTGCTGGGCCGCATGGAACACCGCCGGATGGCCCGTGATGTCGAACACGATCTCCGCACCGCGCCCGCCGGTCAGCTCGCGCACCCTGTCCACGGCCGCATCGGCAGTGGCGGCCAGGATTTCATCGGGACCGTTGCCCTCTGCCAGCGCGCAGCGTTCGTCTGATGGATCGACCGCCACCAGGCTGCTCAGACCGCACAGGCCCAGCAGCCGGACGGCCAGCTGCCCCAACGGGCCCAGACCGATCACCACCGCGGACTCGCCCAGCACCGGCCTGGTCTCGCGGATGCCGTTCTGGACGATGATATTGAGCTGGAACCAGGCCGCGCTCTCCGGGCTGACGTTTTCCGGTACGCGGTAGATATTCTCGGCATTGTCGGTAAAGCTGCCCCTGTGCGGCGCGTTGGAGCAGACCAGGTCCCCGGCCCGTAATCCTTCCACTCCTCCGCCAACGTCCACGATCCGGCCGACGCTGCTGTAGCCCGGCTCGAACGGGTACTGGATCCATTCATCCCAGACGCTCCCCGGCTCGACCTCGCGCGCGTAGCAGGTCATCTCCGTGCCGATCGATACCAGCGAGCAGACAGTCCGGCAGCGCATTTGGCCGGGTCCGGGCGGGGGAGTTTCGGCCGGGCGGAGTTCCATCCGCCCGGGCCCGGTATAGATGAACGCCCTGCATTGCATCGCGGCTGGAGTCATGGCGGCCTCACTGTCTGCGTACTGAATTGCTGATTGGATTCTGGTTTGATCATCACGGCTGCAAATACTTGCGCTCCGCAACCTGAAGATTGCGCTGGGATAGGTCTATAAGTAATATAAACATGGTTCTCATTTTATTCCAACAGAAAAAAATGTTTCGACAGCGGATCGAATGGCTAAATTGCGCAAAAAGAAGAACCGGGCGGGAGAGGCGCAAAAACCATCCGCGGCCAGAAAGCGGACAGCCGGAAAGTGGCTGGCCTCCAGGCTGCTGCTGGTTCTGGTTGGCCTGGCGCTGGCGGGATGTATCGAGCTGGTGGTCCGGGCGCTGCCCCTGGAGAATGTCTGGCGGCCCGTGGACGACCCGTTTGTGGGATTCAGCGAGGTCCATCCGCTGTTCATGCCGGGAGAAGTGCAGGATGGCCGCTCGATGATGGAAACGGCCGAGAATAAGCTGAGCTTGTTCAACCCCCAGCGCTTCCCGCGGCGCAAGGAGCCGGGGACATTCCGCATTTTCACGCTGGGCGGCTCCACCACTTACGGGCGGCCCTACGCCGACCAGACCTCGTTCGCGGGCTGGCTGCGCGTATTGCTGGAGAAGTCGGGCGAGGAAGAGCGCAACTACGAGGTGATCAACGCCGGCGGGGTGAGCTACGCCAGCTACCGGGTGGTAAAAGTGCTGGAAGAGCTGCTGGACTATGAGCCGGACCTGTTCGTGGTCTATACCGGTCACAACGAGTTCCTTGAGGCCCGCACCTACGAGAACTTCTACAGCGAACAGGGCAGTTTTACTTCCGGTCTGAAGCGGATGCTCCAGGGCCTGGAGACCTACCGTTTGCTCGATGGCTTTTATCGAAAGGTTAAAGGGGGTGGGCGCGACGAAGGCTCTGGCGCGAAGCCGAGAGGCGGGGCCACCACACTTACGGCGGAAGTGCAAACGCTTCTGGATCGTACCGCCGGGATGGACCTCTACCATCGCGACAGCACGTTCAGCCGCGGAGTGTTCGAGCATTTCGATTACAATATCGGCCGGATCAAGCAGCTCTGCATCAAGGCCGGGGTGCCCGTGCTGTTTCTGGAGCCGGTGGACAACCTGAAGGATTTCTCGCCGTTCAAGAGCGAGGAGAACATCCGGCTGGACATGAACAGCCGCAGACGCTTTAGCGCGGTGCTGGCAGAGGGTATGGGCCTGCTGTCCAACGGTCTCCTCGACCGAGGAATCACCCGTCTGCGCGAGGCAGTGGCCACGGACTCGCTCTACGCAGCAGGCCATTTTTATCTGGGCAGGGCGCTGCTGGAGGCTGAGGACACGGTTGAAGCGGCGGAGCGGTTTTTTTACGCCCGCGAGCTCGACGTCTGCCCGCTGCGCGCCCAGCAGCCGATCCACGAAATCCTGCTCAGGCATACCTCGGGAAGCGACAATTCCGACCTGATCCGCCTGCCGCTGATGTTCGCCGCGTTCTCTCCGGGCGGAATCGTGGGCGATGAGATGCTGATCGACCATATCCATCCTTATCCCGAGGGGCACCTGCGGATCGCGATGGAGATTCTGGGCTGGATGCGTGAGGAGGGATATGTCCCGGCTACTTTCCAGCCGTCGGACCAGGAGGTCGAGATCATCTTCCGCAACGTGACAAACTCCCTGCCCGAGGAATATTACCAAAAGGGCCTGCTCAACCTGACCAAGGTGCTGCTCTGGGCGAATAAATACCAGGAATCCCTGCACGTGCTGGAGTCGCAGTGGGAAGTCATGAAAGACGTGGCCCAGGCGCGCTATCTGGTTGGTTCGATCATGGAGCGCATGGGCGACACCCGGGCCGCCCTGGAACATCTTAGCAAGGCGCTGGAGCTGGAGAAGGACCACCTGATGGTGCTGGGCGTGCTGGCCCGGGTGTACACCAAGCTGGGCATGGCCGACAGTGCGATGGCGACCTACGACAAGTTGATGGGCTACTATCCCGACAACGCCGGTATACTCCTGGACTACGGGGTGATGCTCAGTTTTTCCGGTGAAAACGCCCGGGCGCTGCAGGTGTTCGAAAAGGCCCGGCGCCTGGCGCCGGAGATGGCGGTACTGGGTAACAATATTGGCCTGATCTACTATCTGGACGGCCATTACGAGCAGGCCCTGGAGGCGTTCAATCACGAGATTGAGATCAACCCCGCCGACCCCGAGGCCTATTACAACATCGGCACGCTTTACGCCCGCTCGGACAGCCAGGGGCAGGCGGAAAAATTCTATCTCGAGGCCCTGTCGCGCCAGCCCAAGCACGCGGGGGCCAGGCTGAACCTCGGTAATATCTACCAGCAGCAGGGCAATAACGCCGCCGCTGAGCAGCAGTTCCAGTTGGTGATTGCCGCAGACCCCACCCAACTCGGGGCCTATATCAACCTGGCCCGCCTGTACAATCAGGCCGGCCGCACTGCTGAGGCCGAAGCGGTGGTCAAAGCCGGCCTGGAGCGGTTCCCCGACGAGCAGCAGTTGATCCGGCTGATCCAGGACTGACTGTTCCTGATTGATTCTTTCCCGCTATACTTTCTCCGGCACCACGTACGGATACCTGTAGTTGCGGGTCAGGTAGCCGTCGGCCTGGGAGTCCCCGATAAAGCGCTCCGAGTGCGAATCGAACGAGAGTTCGCGGCCCAGGCGGTAGCTGATATTGGCCAGGTGGCAGAGCGAGCTGGAGAGGTGGCCCTCCAGGATATCCGCGCCGAGATCGGTGGATTTGCGACTGCGCACGGCGTCGATGAAGTTCCGGCGGTGCATGATCCGGCTGGAGGTGTGCGCTCCGGTTTCGGTGAATCCCTGTGGTCCGCCGATCCCCGCCTCTTCGCTGATCACCACGGCCTCCCTCGACGGGCCGGGTTCATCCCCTCGGCCCAGCCAGGTCTGGAACCCGTCGATATCCAGATTCATCCAGCCCTCGGTTCCGTAGAACAGGTTGCCGATTCTGGTTTCATGCTCGGCATTGGTGTACAGGCCCCGTACCTCGAACTGCAACTGCTTCCCGTCGTCCCAGGTGAATGTCGTGCTCTGGGTGTTGGGGGTCTCCTGATCGGAATCGAACGCCCAGTAGCCGCCGGAGCTGTAGACTTTCGAGGGCAGGGTGGTTTTGCCCAGGCCCCAGCGCGCTGTGTCGATTTCATGCACCCCCTGGTTGCCGATATCCCCGCAGCCGTAGTCCCAGAACCAGTGCCAGTTGTAGTGGAAGCGGTTTTCGCTGAACGGCCGCAGGGGCGCCGGTCCCAGCCAGAGGTCGTAGTGGACCCCGGCGGGCACCCTGGCATCCGGCTTCTTGCCGATACTTTCCCTGGGCTTGAAACACAATCCGCGCGACAGGAAAACGTCGCCGATCACGCCCTCGCGCAGCAGCTTCATCGCCTCGATCACGTGCGGGAAACTCCGCTGCTGGGTGCCGCTGGCCACGATCCGGCCGTACTTGCGCGCCGCGTTTACAGCCTGGCGGCCTTCCCAGATATTATGGCTCACCGGTTTTTCCACGTACACGTCCTTGCCGGCCTGGCAGGCCCAGATAGTCATCAGTGAGTGCCACTGTTCCGGGGTCGCGATCGAGACGGCGTCGATATCCTTGTCGTCCAGCACGCGCCGGAAGTCGTGCTCGAACCGGACGTCTCCCGCACCCAGACCGGCGGCGAACTCGGCCGACTGCTTGTAGAGGTTTTCGTCGACCTCGCAGATCGTCTTGATTCTGACGCCGTCGAACGCGTTGAAACAGCGCAGGTGGCTGGTGCCCTGGCCGCGGATACCCACCACGGCCATCGTGATCTCGTCGTTTCTGGAACTCCGGGCGCGTCCGGCGGCCCCTGAACTCAGTACGCCGGCTCCGGCTGCCGCCGCAGCCCGGCCGAGAAAGTCTCTGCGTTTCATCCTGTTACCCCCTTAAGCTGTGATTTGGGGAATTTAGCGGCTGACAAGCCTGAAAGCTCAATCGAGCGAATTCGGAATGAAAAAATATTGACAACCTATAATAAGTTTCGTTTAGTAGGGGGGAAAGTTTTTTGTGCCCACATCACCGCTCGCTATCCGGACTAAGTTGAGATATGCCGTTGTCGATACCACTCATTCCCGGGGGAGACCATGCAGAACGAACGGCGCGATTTGAGCAGACGTGAATTTATCGGCAGGAGCGCATCCGCGCTGGCTGCGGCGGGAGCGCTGAGCGCGGCGGCGGGAGTTGGCGCTATGGGTGCTGCCCCGGCCAAAAAGCGAGTGGCGCTGGTGGGAACCGGCAGCCGCGGCAGCGCCACCTGGGGTCAGAACCTGATCGAGGGCTACGGCGACTTGGTGGAGATGGTCGGCCTGTGCGATGTCAATATCAAGCGCGCCAGGTTCGCCCGGAGCATCATCCCCGGCAACGCGCCGGTGTTTACCGATTTCGACGAGATGGTGCGGACAACCAGGCCCGATGCCGTGATCGTGACCACGGTCGATGCGCTGCACGAGCGCTATGTCTGCCGCGCGATGGAGCTGGGCTGCGATGCGATCAGTGAAAAACCTCTCTGCACCGACGCCGAGCAGGCCCAGCGGATTATCGATACCCGCAAGCGCACCGGACGGCGGCTGGATGTCACCTTCAACGCCCGCTACGGCATGAGCACGATGAAGGCCAAGGAACTGCTGATGGAGGGCGCTATCGGGGAGATCTACTCGGCCGACTACGCCGAGTTCCTCGACCTCGACCACGGCGCCAGCTACTTCCGTCGCTGGCACGGGCTGAAACAGTGCAGCGGCACCCTGCTGTGCCATAAGGCGTCCCACCATTTCGATCAGCTCAACTGGTGGCTTGATGCGCGGCCGGTGGAGATCAGCGCTTTCGGAGACCTGAAGAAGTACGGCCGCAACGGCGAGTTCCGCCATGTCAACTGCCGGCGGTGCACGTTCAAAAACAAGTGTGAACTCTATTGGGATATCATGCAGAACAAGCGCTATGTCGATCTGTATGTCAACTGCGAGGACCAGGACGGCTATTTCCGCGACGCCTGCCTGTACCGCCGGGCGATCAACATCTACGACACGATGAGCGTGCAGATCCGCTACGACAGCGGGGCGATAGTCACTTACAGCCTTAACGCCACCAGCGCCACCGAGGGTCAGTATATCGTGTTCCACGGCAGCAAGGGACGCCTGGAGCTGCACAACTACGACCGCCGGAGCTGGGACGTGTCTCCGCGCAGCAACGTCAGGCTATGGCGTAATTTCAAAGATGCGGAGATCGTGAAGCTTGAGCGAAGAACGGTCAGCGGCGGCCACGGCGGAGCGGACACGCTGATCAAGGATAAGCTCTTCAAGCCCGGAACCGAGGACCAGCTTGCCCAGCGCGCCGGGCTGGAGGACGGGATCATGAGTTCGATCATCGGGATTGCCGCTTACACCAGTATCGAGCAGGGACGACCGGTGAGGGTGGACGAGCTGATTACACTGTGAGATATCTTTAGGCGCGGCACAAAAAAGCCCGGCCTGACCAAGGCCGGGCTTTTTGTCTTTCACGTGCGGTTGAAAAACTTAGGACTGCGTTCCGGTAAGCGTGAATGTCACCGACACATTCGTCCCGTTAACCTCCGCCTCGACCGAGATTGTGCCGGGTGCGTAGGTCGGTGTGAGGGTCACTTCGCAGTACCCGTCCGAATCCGTAACCGCGCTGGCAGCGGAAAAATCGGCGTAACCCTCCGTGACTTTAAAGTTGACCCTGACAGAAGACTGCTTGATCATCGAATCGTCGCTCACGTAGACCCGCAGCGGATTGGCCATCGGAGTGTCCAGCCTGCCGCTCTGGCTGTTGCCCGAGACGATTGAAATCCGGTAGGTGATTTTGGGGGTAAGAGGGTTGCCCTGGTTATTGTTACCGCGCTTTTCGCAGGCCGCGGAGGCGAGAGCGGCCGCGGCGATTGCCAAAGACACCAGAAGGGCAAAACTGGTTCGGAGATTGGGCAGAATATTCAACTTTCCTCCTCGCTAAGCAACTGAGGCGAACAGCCCCCACCGGTCTATCATGCAGGCCGGAGGTAACTGTGAAAACGTTATGACCGAATGAGAAATAATTGAGATGAAGCACTAGTAATTTACAGTTCCCGCACCCGCCTGTTCCCGATTTTAAGCTGAACTGTCTTCTGAAAGCAAGGTATTCAACCGGCGGCGGCACTCGATCATGCCGCGTACTGTATGGTAATTTATTTTCCAGCGGTGGCCCATATAATCCCAGATCACGTTGTTGTGCTCATCGAACAGGGGCAGCCACTCCCCGAGCGCATGATTGATCATCCGGTCGAACACGAAGCGGTGGACATTGTCGTAGCCTTCCAGGTAGCGCTGATCGCCGGTGATCTCGTAGCCGTCGAGCATCGCCACCATGGTCTCGGCCTGCTGCCAGAATTCCTTGTTGCGTTCCCTGGCAGCTCCAGCGTTGGGTCCCTCGCAGAACACCCCGCCGAGCTGCCGGTCTATCCCGAAGCGCAGGCAGTGGTCGTAAAGCCGCAGGATTTTCCGGCGATAGCCGCCGAGAACCTCTCCGAGCACTCCCAGGCTCCAGCGCAGCAGCCAGCCCAGTTCCACGTTGTGGCCGTAGGATGTGTTGTCCAGCGGGCGTCCGCTGCTGTCTTCCATGTCGCGGTCCGAGCCCCAGACATTGTCGAACAGGATCGCGCGCAGGGGATTGAAACTCCTGTCGAACTGGGCGATACCCGTGCCGTGCTCCGGGTGCAGCATCCGCTCGGTAAGCAGGCCGATCAGCTCGCGGGTACGCGTGGCGTGAACGGGGTCGCCGGCGGCGGCATACAGATTGGTGAACGCCTCCATCAGGTGCATGTGCACGTCCAGGCTCTTGCGGTCTCCGCCGCCGGGTCCGGGCGGCGAATGATCCCAGTTGCGCTCGAAAAATTCCCAGTAGCCGCCGTCTGTTTGATCGGCCGCCTTGTTTTGCAGCAGCTCAAAGGTTTCGACAGCCGCGGCCAGCCACCTGTCCTCGCCGGTGGCCATGGCCAGCTCGCTGAACGCGTAGACCACGAAAGAGTGGCCGTAGATTATTTTTCGCGGGTTAAGCGGGGTGCCGTCACGCTCGACAATCCAGTAATACCCGCCATGCTCACGGTCTGTGAAATGGTCCAGCACCCATTGCGCCCCCTCGGTCGCCCGGCGGAGAAACGAACCGTCGTGGTCCAGGCCCTCGCGGGCGATCAGGCTGAACGAGAAGACCAGCCGGCAGTTGGCCAGCAGGTTCTTGTCGGATTCGCCGGTGGGTTTTCCAGCCGGGTCGAAACAGGTGAGGAACCCGCCGTACTCCGGGTCATCGCCCCGCATGCGCCAGTATGGTAACAGCTCCTCTGTCAGGTGATGCTCGATTTCAGCGAGCCGGTCCCGCAGTTTGTCACGCATGGATAACTCCCCTCCAGTTCAGCCCATCGGCCTGCTTTCGAATTCGGCCACCACCTCGCGCGCAATCAGCCGGGACTCGTCGATCCCCCGGGCGCGGGCGCGGGTGATAATGTCCTCGATCCAGCCCCGATTTACATCGGGGCTGTGGTAGGCGGCCAGCAGCTCGGCCGGATCGATATTTTCCACCACGCCCCAGGCGACCTCGATTGCGTTGATTCCCTTGGCGATAGCCGCCTCGACAGGCATGCGCTCGGGGTTGATATCCAGGCCGCAGAACCCCCGGTAACCGTAGAGTTTCAGCACCCAGACCAGCGCCTCCAGTGATTCAGGCCCAACCACGCCGGGATTCAGGTCCTGGTCGAAATTGCCCAGCGGCTGGGCGTTCCAGTGGGTGTGGGCCAGACGGCCGTCGCGAAGAACGGCGCTGTAGCTGCCGGCCACCTCCTCGAAACCCATCCGCACGTGGCCGATCTCCGGGTTGAGGCCCACCAGGCAGTGACCGGCCTCGAGCAGCTTGCGGTTTTCGCTCGTTTTCAGCCGGGCTTCCACATTGCGTGCCATGATAATCCCGTCCGCCGTGTTGCGCCAGATATTGTTGATCGTCGGCTCGTAAGGCTTGGGCTCGATCGCCACCCGCACCCCCGGCACCTCGTCAATCGCCTCGGCAAGCGCCGCCTCGAACCGGTCCCACATGTCGTAGAAATCTGTTCCCAGCGGGTAGGTGTACCCGTCGATTCCCGGCCAGCAGATCGCCACCGCCGGGTGCCCCTGGTCCTCGGAGAGCTGCCTGACCAGTTTCAACTGCTCCACCGTGTGGGCGGCGTACTTGTCACGGACATCGCCCAACGGGCTGCTGGTGGTGCCGAACTGGGCGTCTTTCATCCTGAAATCGCCGCCGATCCCGGCGATCACGGCCACGGTTACCCCGCTGTCCTCGCGGAGCTTTTCGTAGAACTCCAGGGTTTCGAGCGAGATTTCCCACGGCTCGTGAGCCTCCACCGCCGCCAGTCCGTATTGCGCCATTTCCGCCGCCAGGTCGAGCCGCCGGCGCAGGCCCATCTCTTCCTTGTACGAGCCGTGGAACCTGCTGCTGTGTTCGCCGAAAAACCAGACTCCGGCCGAATAGCGAGGCCGCGGCGCGTTCAGCACCTGTTCGATCCTCTGCTGCGGGTCGAGACGGAGGGCCTGGTTGCGGATATCGCTCAGCGATGTTCCCTCCACAGTCTGGCCGGCGCTGTGGCGTACTTCCGGTCCGAACGGCTGGGCCAGGCCATAATTCTCGAACGGCGAGTATGCGATTTTTGCATCCATTGGTTCCTCCACGCCCCCGGCTTATGATACCGGGATCGGTGTCGTGGTGATTATGTGTTTTTGATATTTGTCCTGATTCAAAATAGCCTTTCCGGCCCGCTGGTTCAATAACCGGCCCGCCAGTCCGCGGCGAACAGCGCAATAAAACATTTGAGCGCCGCTGCCGGAGGTTTTAACTTAGGGTCTGACCAAACCTTTGCGATCCACCACGTCTGTGTGTCAATTCAACCCCAGAGCATGTATTGAGTGAATCCCGGCGTGGAATGCTTGGCAAGCTGGGCCTGGTTTTTGGCTACGTCGGCCCGGGCCTGTTCCTGATCGGCTACAATATCGGCACCGGCAGCGTGACCACCATGGCCTCGGCGGGCAGCCGCTACAGCATGAGCCTGTTCTGGCTGCTGGTGCTGAGCTGCGCGTTCACCTGGATCATGATCGTGGCCTACGGGAAGTTTACCGCGGTCAGCGGCCAGACCGCGATGTGGGCCTACCGCCAGCATCTGCCGCTGGGCTCCGCCCTGGCCGCGTACACCATTGTCGGGATGAGCCTCGGCGCGATGGCCGGGATCGCCGGAGTGATGGCGATTGTGGCGGACATGATCCACGAGTGGACAGCCGTCCTGTTCGGCTTTGGATTCAGCCGCCTGTGGACAGCGGTGGTGATATTGTCGATCTGCTACTTCCTGCTCTGGTTCGGCAAGTACCCCATGTTCGAGAAATTCCTGGTCGTGCTGGTGGTGGTGATGGGAGTGAGTTTTTCCCTCAGCCTGTTCATGGTGATCCCCGAGCCGGGAACCGTGCTGGCCGGGCTGGTGCCGGGAGTGCCGGACGAGGAGAACGCGTTCCTGATCATGTCTGCGATTGCCGGTACGACCAGCGGGGCGCTGCTGTTCGTGATGCGCAGCCTGCTGGTGGCTGAAAAGGGGTGGAGCGTTAAGGACCTGCGCCACAAGAATATCGACGCGGCGGTGAGCGTGGTGCTGATGCTCTTGATCTCCGGCGCGATTATGGCCTGCGCCGCCGGTACGCTCTACCGGATGGGTGTGCCGGTGGAGCGCGCGGTGGACATGGTCGCCACCCTGGAGCCGATCGCCGGACGGTTCGCGATGAGCGTATTCGTCACCGGGATTATCGGCGCGGGCGTGAGCAGCATCTTCCCCGTGGCGGTGGTGCTGCCCTGGCTGATCAGCGATTTCCGCAACACCTCGCGCGACCCCCGCAGCGCCATGTTCCGGGCCCTCGGCGGCTTCGCGCTTGCCTGCGGGCTGATCGTGCCGGTGTTCGGCGGCCGGCCGGTGTGGGTGATGATCGGGGCGACAGCGTTTCAGACCACGATGATGCCGATTGTTTCGCTGGCAATCCTGGTGCTGGTCAACCGTCGTGACCTGATGGGGCCGCACAAGGCCGGGTTCTGGCTCAACGCCGGGATCGGGGCCAACGTGGTGTTCAGCTTTGCAATCGCCTGGCTGGGAATCCGCGGTCTGCTGGGGATGTGAATTTTTTTGCCGTGGCGGGTATTATCATCTCGAATGGGCAGTAAGAGTTAGTTCGGCATTGAAGAAGGAGTAATCTGCGATGATGGACCGTCAGGACGTAATCACCGCGCTGGAGCACCGGGACACGGGCCGGGTTCCGGTCGATTTCGGAGCCTCGCCGGTTACCGGCATGCATGTAAGCTGTGTCGCGGACCTGCGCGAGCACTTCGGGCTGGAGCGGCGGCCGGTTAAGGCTGTGGAGCCGTACCAGATGCTGGGTGAGATCGAGGACGACTTGAAAGACGCGATCGGGATCGATTTCGAGGGAGTGGCGCCGCGCAAGACGATGTTCGGATTCCCCAACGTGGACTGGAAAGAGTGGCGGATGCCCGACGGCCAGGTGGTGCTGGTCTCAGGGCGGTTCAACACAACCACCGATGAGCGCGGCGACACGCTGATCTACCCCGAGGGAGACACAACTGCTCCCCCCAGCGGACGGATGCCTGCCGGCGGGTTCTTTTTCGACGCCATTATCCGCCAGCAGCCTTTCGAGGAAAGCGAACTCGACCCGGCTGACAACCTGGAGGAGTTCGGCCCTGTGGCGGTAGAGGACCTGGAGTATTTCGAGCGGGAAACCGCCCGCGCCCGCGCCACCGGACGGACCGTGGTGGCTAATTTCGGCGGCACGGCCCTGGGGGATATCGCGCTGGTGCCCGCCCCGTTCCTCAAGCATCCAAAGGGTATCCGCGACATCACCGAGTGGTATATCTCGCTGGCCGCCCGCAAGGAATATGTCAGTAGCATTTTCGAGGCACAGACCGGACTGGCGCTGGCCAACCTGGCGAAGGTCCACGCGCGGGTGGTGGATAAGGTGGATGTCGCTTTTATCTGCGGAACCGATTTCGGCACCCAGAGCGGCACGTTTGTCAGTCCCGATGATTTCCGCGAGCTGTATCTGCCCTGCTACCGGCGGATCAACGGCTGGGTCCACGAGAATACCAACTGGAAAACGTTCAAACATTCCTGCGGGGCGGTGGAAACATTCATGGAGCTGTTCGCCGAGGCCGGGTTCGATATTATCAACCCGGTGCAGGTATCCGCCGCCGGGATGGAGGCCGACAAGCTCAAAGAGCGGCACGGCGGCCGCCTGGTGTTCTGGGGCGGTGGGGTCGATACCCAGGCCGTGCTGCCGTTCGGCAAACCGGCCGAGGTCCGCGCCCAGGTACTGGAGAGGCTGGAGACGTTCAGCCCCGGAGGAGGGTATGTCTTCAACACGGTCCATAACGCCCAGGCGCGTACACCGGTGGAAAACCTGGTGGCGATGATCGAGGCGGTGAAGGAGTTCAACGGTGACAACTGATTCGCCGGGCAGCAGGCAAGGAGAGGAATCAGGCAGCCTGTCCTACGTGATCGGTCTCAGCGCGGTGGCCAGTATCGGCGGGCTGTTGTTCGGTTACGACACGGCGGTGATCAGCGGAGCTATCGGTTTGCTGCGCACCAAATTCGAGCTCGATAGTGCGATGACCGGCTGGGCGGCCTCCAGCGCCCTGGCCGGCTGCATGCTGGGCGTGGCCCTGGCCGGCCCGGTTAGCGACAGGCTCGGCCGCAAGAAAGCGCTGATCGGCGCGGCGGTGTTTTTCCTTGTTTCAGCGCTGGGAACCGCCCTGCCGCGTAATATCACCGAGTTCGTGATTTGCCGCATGCTGGGCGGCGTGGGCGTGGGCGCGGCGTCGATGGTCAGCCCGATGTATATCGCCGAGATCTCGCCGCCCCGTCTGCGCGGCCGGATGGTGTCGCTGAACCAGCTGGCGATAGTCAGCGGAATCCTGCTGGTCTATTTCGTCAATTACTTTATCGCCGCCGCCGGAGACGCAGCCTGGAACGTGGAGCAGGGCTGGCGCTGGATGTTCGGCTCGGAGGCGCTGCCGGCCGTCCTGCTGCTGACACTGCTGTTTTTCGTGCCGGAAAGCCCTCGCTGGCTGGTCAAGGAGGGACACAGGGAGAAAGCGAAGCGGATTCTGCTCAAAGCCTCGGGCCACGGGATCGCCGAAGCCGAGTTGCTGCGGATCGAAAACTCGCTGGGGACCCAAGAAGCAAGCCTGTCCGAGCTGTTCCGTCCCGGGATGCGCGTGGTGCTGGCTATCGGGATAGTCCTGGCCGTGCTGTCGCAGGTAACCGGGATAAATGTGATCATGTATTACGCTCCGGAGATTTTCAAGCAAGTCGGCTCAGGCTTGGATACCGCGCTGCTGCAGACCGTAGCGGTGGGGACAGTCAACCTGGCGTTCACTTTCGTGGCGATCTGGGCAATCGACAGGCTGGGCCGCAAGCCGCTGATGATTGTCGGGGCGGCGGGGATGGCGCTGGCGCAGGCGGGGATCGGGGTGGCGGTGTTTACAAATGCGAGCCCGTGGCTGCTGGTGGCGTTCGTGCTGGGCTATATCGCCTGTTTCGCCAGTTCGCTGGGGCCGGTGTGCTGGGTTGTGCTGGCGGAAATTTTCCCGACCCGGATCCGCGGCCGCGCGATGAGCCTGGCGATAATCAGCCTGTGGGGGGCGAACCTGGTGGTCAGCCAGACTTTCCCGATGCTGAACGAACATCCGTGGCTGGTGGAGCAATTTCGTCATTCGTTCCCGTTTTTGGTTTATGGATTGCTGTGCGTGGTCACTGTCGTATTCGTGCTGAAAGTTATCCCCGAGACTCGCGGCATGCCGCTGGAGGAGATCGAGAAAATGTGGCATGTGGAGCCTGTTTGAGCTACCGGAACGGCTGAAACGAGAAAAAATTGCCGCCCCGGGAGTGCCCTGATTCCGCCGGGGGCCATCGTTGGGTAAAGAAGACCGCGAATTTGCTGGATTTGGGTGGAAAAGGCCGAAAAAGGCAGATGCGCTGCAAGGCATGGGAATTGCTGTAACTAAGCCGCAAATAAAGATAATTGGCGACAACTTGATTTTTTCCGGCGTGTGATTTATGCTGAACCTAGCAGAAAGAATACTGACCTGAGCTGATTTACTCTGCCGGCCGGAGATATCGGCGGCGGAAAGGGGTCCGGCTGATGGCTGAAATCCAGTTCGACGAGCTAACCGGTCTGCAGAAAGCGGCTATCCTGGTGGTGTCGCTGGGAGTCGAGGCGTCCAGTTCGATTTTCAAGAACATGAACGAGCGGGATATCGAGAAGCTGTCGATCCAGGTGGCCAATATGGACGACATCCCCTCGGCGATCAGCGACCAGATCGTGGAAGAGTTCTACCAGATGGTGCTCGCCCAGGAGTATATCGCCCAGGGCGGAATGGAGTATGCGCGCAACGTGCTGGAACAGGCGCTGGGAGGCCCCAGGGCCGCGCAGATACTGGCCAAGGTGCAGAGCTCGCTGCACGTATCCGGTTTCAAGCTGCTGAAAAAAGTGGACCCCGCCCAGCTGATCAACTTCATCATGCACGAGCACCCGCAGACAGTGGCCGTGATCATGGCCCACCTTGACGCCCAGCAGGCGGCCTCAATCCTGGCCGAGTTGCCCGAGCAGCTTCAAAACGAGATAGTCTTCCGGATCGCCACGATGGGCAAAATCAGCCCGGAACTGCTTAACGACGTGGAAAAAGTACTGGAGAGCCAGTTGGAGAACGTGCTGGGCCAGGACCTGAGCCAGGCCGGCGGAGCATCCAGCGTGGCGGAAATCCTGAACCTGGCCGACCGGGCCACCGAGCGCAAGATTCTCGATAACCTGGTGCAGAAAGACCCGGAGCTGGCCACCGAGGTCAAGAACCTGATGTTCGTGTTCGACGATATCCTCCTTCTGGACGATAAGAGCATGCAGCGCGTGCTGAAGGAAGTGGACGTCAAGGACCTGAGCGTGGCGCTGAAGGGCACCAGCGAGGAGATGAAAGGCAAGTGCTTCAACAACGTCTCCGAGCGCGTGGCCCAGTTGATTCAGGAAGAGATGGATTTCATGGGTCCGGTCCGGCTGCGCGATGTCGAAGAGGTGCAGCAGCGGATCGTGGACATTGTCCGCTCGCTGGAGGAAGACGGCGAGATCGTTATCAGCGGCAAGGGCGGCGCCGAGGATACGCTGGTCGAGTAGCGGGCATGAAGATTAAAGATTCGGGGCAGGAAAAAAAGGCGGCTCAGGCGAGCCGCCCTTTTGTATTTCCGGACCATTTCACCAGCCGGCCGCCGGCGGAGCGAACGCCCGCAGTTCCACTTCCGGGTCCAGCTCGAACGCCAGCTCTCGCTCCCCGCTGGCCTCATCACCTCGGCCCAGTCCCTCAAGCGCCAGCGCTCGCTTGAAATGCAGCAGCGCCTGGCGTATATCACCACTGCCGGAGTTTTCAGCGTGCGAGGGCGGCCCACTCTCGGGGCGCTCCAGGCCGACATCCACGTCATCAAGCATCCGCTGGAATTTTGCCCGCGCACGATCGTGCTCTCCGAGTTCCTGGAGCGCCCGTCCCTGGTGATAAAGGTACGGGTCGCCGGGACGGGGTTTGTCTTCCAGAACGAGCTGGAAGATTTTTTTCGCCTCGCTTTCCCGCCCCAGCGCGGCCAGCGCGATACCGATCTTGTACCTCTTGCGTGCATGGATCGTGCGGGGCTGCTCCTTGGCTTCCAGGTTGTCCGGGTATTCCATCGCCTGCAAATAGTGCCCGTGCGCCTGCTCGTAGTCTCCCCGCTCGAAAGCCCGGTCGCCGAGCTTGATCCGGCACTGGACCCAGTGGCGGTGGATCCCGTAGCGCCCCTCCCAGCTGTGGAAGCGGTGGGTGGTCAGCACGGCCAGCGCATCATCATAGCGGTCCAACTGCATGTAAAGCGAAACCAGCCGTCCGCTGAGTGGATCGTTGCCGTTGACCGCCTCCGGGTGGCTCTCGAATAACCCGATCCTGTTTGCGGGCGGGATACCGAGGTCGTGCAGGACCATGTCAAGCTCCAGGATCGCCCTGGCTCCGTCCGGGCGGGCATCGATCGCGGCCTCGTAGGCGGCGCGGGCCTGTTCGAGCCGTCCCAGGCTCATCAGGGCGTACCCGAGGTTGCGCTGGGCTACCTCGTTGCCCGGTTCGATTTCGGTCGCCCGGCGGAGATAATCCACCGCCTGTTCACTGCGATGGTGGGCCAGGCAAAGCGTGCCGAGGTAAAACAGCGCCCGGCTGTCTCGGGGATCGTGCTCCAATGCGTTTTCGAGCACGGCGTAGCTTTCAAGCCGGTTGGGAAAGCAGCGATAATAAGAGGCTTGTCGCGTCTTCAGTTGCCAACTCGCGGCGACATCGTTTTCCCCGAGCAGGCGGTTGCAGTAGGACAGGTAATAGAGGATCAGCGGCAGGTCGTTCTGACGGGTATCGGGGTTCAGTCCCCTTTCGACCGCCAGTTCCAGGACAGCCGCGGCATCGCGCCACTGGCCGCAGCGGATATAGCGGACAGCCAGCTCAAGGTGGTTGTTGCCGTCGAGGCGCGTGATCGCCAGCAGGCTGTCGCGGGCGGCGGACGCCTCGACGGCGCGGCCCGACTCGATCAGGGCAACTTCCCGTTCGGCCGCCGAAAGCAGGTCGAGCCGGTCGGTGCGCTGGACCGAGTCGCAGACAGCGAGGGCGTCATCATGGCGGCCCAGACGGTTGAGCACCAGTGCTTTAACCGCAAGAGCGCCCATGTTGTCGGCGTTGGCCCGCAGGGAGCGTTCAATATGCTCGAGCGCTTTGGCATAGCGCTTCAACGCGCCGCTCAGTTGGGCCAGTTCGAAATGTGCGGCGGCGTACCAGCCGGCATCGTAGGCGGCGATATTCAACTGCCGCTCGGCCTGTTTGGAATCACCCAGTTTGAGATGACAGAGGCCGGAGTAATAGCGGGCCTCTGCAAATTCGCGGTCGCGCTTCAGGGCGGTGCGGAAATACTCGAGAGCTTTCTCGTAGAGCCCCTGCTTGAAATGCACCAAGCCCACGGCGGTATTGCAGCGAGTATCACCGGGATCGCGACTGAGCGCTTCGTTCCAGTACTCCAGCGCGAGGGCGCGTTCGCGGAAGCGCTCCAGGTGGTCGCCGATCAGGAACAGGCTGTCGGAACTGGCGATTTCCATCGGTGCGGGGAACGGAGGAGCAGGCTCCGGCAGTGGCGGGTTTTCCGGACGGGGATGGCTGAAGGCAAGCAGGGTGTCGCCGGAGGCGGAATAGAATGCCAGGTGGAGATCGTATAAATCCAGGTCATCAGGTGCTTCAACTCGCCGCCTGAACGGGTTGCCCGGATCGGTATCGATTGATTCGCGGAGCAGTTCCCTGCCGCGGTAAGTTAAGACCGCTTTCGCGTTCTGATTGGCAGTGGTCGGGCACCAGCCGCTGAATATTTTACCGTTCTCGACCCGTAGCGCCAGGGACCCCTCGAGATTGGCGAAATGCCACTTACCGATGTCGCGGACCGGGAACCAGAAATGGCTGAAGACTTTAGTTTCGCCGGGGCGGATCCAATGGTAATCCGGCTGGTTGTCGCTGTAGGCTCCGGCCTGGGGCTCCACCAGCGGGGCGTCGTTGTCGGTAAGGACTACCTCCCACAGCCGTCCGGCCGGCGAGGTCCCGCAGAACCAGAGTTTCTTGCCGCGCATGACATGGTGATCGGCCACGTGGACAATCCCGCCGTTTTCCTCCGGACTCCAGGTCCCGAAATAATCCGCCTCGCTCTCGAAAGCGAAGTAGCTGGTGCCGCCGGGAGCGTTTTTCCACATCCGCAGGTCTTTACCGTCTTGGAGCGGCCAGTGGAAAAACCTGTGCTTGCCGTGACCGGTGGCGATCTCGCCGGGGATGACAGCCGTGAATTCCGGTGTGCCGCGCACGCCGCAGTCGGCCCAGTAAAGGAAAGCGTGAGGCACCGGCGTGCAGTTTGTCAGCCGGACCCTGGTCTCCACCCAGTTACGGTCTGGATGGACCGTGTTGCCGACCGCCCAGCGCATGCCGTATACCCGCTCGATCTCGCCGGTCCAGATTGTCTTGCTCCCGTCGGGGTTGTGCTCGATCCGCCAGTCTGCGGGACGGAATCCCGAAATCCGGTGGCCATCGGGAAAGTTCCACTCCACTCCGCCGGAAATCCACGCCCCGGCCATCCCCACCAGCGCGGGTTTGATACTGCGCTGGTCCTGCATGAACTGGTAGCCGTTGGTCAGATCCTGCGCCCCGTGGACCCGTCCGCCGATTTCGGGCAGCACCATCACCCGAACCCATTCATTCTCGGCGTAGAGGGCGTGCCAGGCTCGAGGGGCGCGGTCATCGCTCAGGCTGTCCTGCATCGTGTAGGGATAAATCTGGCCGAACCGGACCCGCCAGCGGGGCATGATTTCCGGCTCGCCGATCCGGTAGCTTGGCAGGATAACCGAGTCCTGGTAGACTCGGACCTCGGCGAAAGCTATCGAAACCAGCAGCAGAATTCCAATTAACGGACCGAACGTGAATTTCATCCTGTAGAGTGTCTCCTGATCGAGAGGTGCGTGGGCGGTAAGTCAGCTTTTTGGTGAGAGCGACCCGCAAGCCGGCCGGCGCGCGCATAGAATATGCGCACTGCGTCGCGGGATCGCGATCCCGCGACGCAGTCGGTGCTCTGCACCGGCGCCGGCCGCCCGGCAGCGGCCTCGAATTTTTTCGTTTACTCGTTCCGGCTCACCAGATCGCCGAAATCATCCAGCAGATTGTATTTATTGAGCCAGGTTGTATAGATAATTCCCTCGGCGTCGGGGGTAGAGTCCAGAGCCTCCAGCCAGCCTTTGGGGTTCTCCAGGTTGTCGGCGTCGTAGTAAGCGGCACCAAGCGTGCGATAGCTTTTGCTGCTGAAAAAGTCGAGTGAACTCCTGCGTTTCTCATACCACCAGCAGGCTACGTGCAGGTCTTTGGGGATATAGTTCCACGAGCCACCGTAGTTCCCGTCGACATAGTAATAATATGGACGTTCGTCGCGGGCGTTGTGGTTGGGGTCGATCATATCGCTCCAGATAAATATTTCCGCATCGGGGTTCGCCCAGCGCAGGATATTCGTCTGGCGGGTGATACAGTCGCCGACCATCTGGCCCATGGTCATTCCGCGCGCGCGGCAGGTCTCGCATGAACCGCCGTTGCGGATTTCGTCCATGTCGAGGAAATACTTGCGGCAGTGGAGGATACTCTGGATCCGCAGGGCGTTTTCACGCCAGATATCGTAGACCTCGGGCTCGCTCATGCAGAGAGTCACCTGGCTGCGGTAGGTGTAGGTTCCGTGGTAGAAACTCACGCGGAGCCGCGATCCCGGTTTGATTCTGCCGCCGGGCAGAAGTTCGATATCAGGGCCGCGGTGATCGAAGCGGAAGTCGAGAATACTGTCGGCCACCGGAGCGAAATCCCGGCCTTCCTCGTAGAGTTCATCGGTCGCCTCGTTACGCACAACCAGCGGAGTACCGGGCCGGCGAAGGAGATTTACCATCCCGGCTTCCTCGATACTCAGGTCATCGACCCAGAACTTTCCTTTGGTGCCCCGGCGGGCCTCGATACTGATTTTTACCCGGTCGTATTCGCGGCTGTTGAATCCCTCGACAACCTGCTGCCAGCCCTCGCCGCCCGGTGTGCTGAGACGGATCCATTCCAGCGGGCGGCCGTCGGGGGCGGTGGCCTGAAGGTTGATCCTGCTGGAGCCGAACGGATTATCCTCGCCGGTGTCCTCGGCCATGATCCACATGCTCAGCCTGTACAGGCGGTGCGGGGATACCTCGATCTCCGTACTCACCGAGGCGCCCGTACTGTCCATGTTCTGAAACCTCAGACTCGATGCGCCGGAGTGCTTTTTCTCGGTATCCCGGAATACGGTGCTGCCGAATACCTCGTCCGGCCCGAAATTTTTTGCCGCGTTCGCCTCGGATTGCTCGAATCCCCCGTTTGACAGTTCAACCGGCGGATCGGCCGCCAGCCCGGCCCGGTTTCGTCCCGCTATGTACAGCGCATCTATCACAGGAGTTCCGGCGGCCAAGTTTTTGTTGTGCGCCAGCACCGAGCCGCCGTAGCCGACCGAAAAGATCACGGGGATAATTTCCACGCCCGTATCGCGGCCGATCTGGCGGACATCGAACAGCCGGTTGATATAGCCGATATCCGCCAGATCAAGCCTGTCCAGCCCGGCGGCAAGCAGGATGCCGTTCAGCCCGTGGGCGGCGCAGGTATCGGCTATCTCGCGGATATCCTCCACGTGAGAGTCCTCGCTGAGGCTGCGCGAAACATAAACCCAGCGGTAAGGATAATTTTTCCGTGCTCTCGGCGATCCGGGTACGGAGCAGGCGGCCAGCGCCGAGAGCAGAACCAGCGCAATTAATCTGTTCATCAGACAACTCCTGTCTCAGGCAGCTTGGATAATCATTCCAGCGGCGGGGCCTTGGCCACGTGGCCGCTCACAAGGTCGCCGAATTCGTCGAGCAGCTCGTACTTGTTCTGCCAGCTGGTGTACATGACCCCCAGCGCCCCCGGAGTCTGGTCCAGGCTGACGAGCCAGTTTTTGGGATTTTCCAGATCGTCGGCGTCGTAGTAGCTTGCTCCGAGCGTACGGAAACCGAGACCCGAGAAATGAGCCAGGCTCTCGTTGCGCATCCTGTGCCACCAGCAGGCGATAATCAGATCTTCGGGGATAAAATTCCACGACCCGTCGAACAGGCTTGAGTTCAGGTAATAGAATTCACCGCTCCTGCTGCCGGCGTTGTGGTTGGGGTCGAGCTGGTCGCTCCAGACAAACACTTCGGCCCCGGGCGAGGCTTGCTGGATGATCTCGTACTGACGGGCCACGCAGCGGCCGAATATCTCGCCCATGTTGGTGTTACGCGCGGCGCAGGCGGCGCAGGTGCCGCCGGAACGGACCTCGTCCATGCTCAGGAACCAGCGTCTGGGATTCAGATGCTTGACCAGCAGGGCGGCCTCGCGGCGCCAGATATCGTAGGTTTCAGGCTCGCTCATGCATGCCGAGACCTGGCGGCGGTTGACACTGGCTCCATAATACCAGCTTACTCGCAACTCGGCGCCGTCCCTGATTCGGCCTCCGGGCAGGATTTCGATCCGGGGGGCTTCGTGGTCCCAGGCATAATTAAGCTGCGGGTCGGTCAATTCGGCGAAATCTGTCCCCTCGCTGTATTCGGTGCCATCGGTTGCATCCACTACTTTCAGCGGAGTACCTGGGCGGCGGAGGATATTGATCGGACCCATCTCCTCTATTTTCAGTCCATCGAGCCAGATCGCACCCTTACCCTCCCTGCCGCCCACCGCGCGCGGGGAGATTTCGACCTCCTCATAGCCCCAACTGTTGAACCCGAGCTGCACCAGTTGCCAGCCGTCGGTTGTGGGAGGAAGCACCGGATCCAGGAATTGCAGCCTGCGGTTGTCGGAAGTGGCGAGCACTTCCAGGCGGAAGCGGCTGGAACTGAACGGACCGTAGGCGTCAAGGCCCTCGGTTTTGACCCAGCACGATACCCTGTAGCAGCGGTAGGGAGCCACGGCTATCACCTGTCCCAGTCGCCCCGCTTCTGCCGGTTGTCCGGCGAAATCCGAGAACCTCAGTGACGAGCCGCCCTCTTTAACCGTCTCGGTGTCCCGCTTGGCCACCGCGCCCCATTGTTCGGGTTTGGAGAATCCAGCGGCCCGCTCGCCGTCCCATTGCTCGAATCCGCCGTTTACAATTTCTGCCGCCGGATCGGCTATCAGTTCAGCCACCCTTTTGCGGACCTGAAACAGCGCATCCCTGACCGGCAGTCCGGCGCCGAGGTTGTTGTTGTGGGCCAGCACGGAACTGCCGTATCCGGCGGACCAGAGGATCGGGATAATCTCGATTCCATTTTCGGCGCAGATCTGCTTGACCTGTTCCAGGCGCTGGAAGTAATCGTCAGGCTGCACTTCCAGCCGGTCGAATCCGGCCGAGAGCAGGATCCCGTTCAGGCCGTGTTCGCCCGCGGTAGTGACAATCCGGCGAAGGTCCTCGACATCGCTGTCGCTGTGCAGTCCCCGGGAGGCATATACCCAGCGCTGGGAGTAGGCATCCCCGTCACTGCCGCCGGAGCACGAGCAAAGGGGAAGCGTAAGCGTAACCGCAATACAGAGAGTGTAGACTGCGACAGTAGAAATTTTCATCGACTGTACCTCCTCCGGACAGGAGTGGACCGGGCAACCGGGTGCGGACTGCAGCGGCTGTAGGAATTTTTTTCGGTGTGTTGTCTACGAGTGGAGTTCGGGAGCAACCGCCCTTGAACTTATTTAATCGACAGGACTCCGGCAGTCAACAACTACGCCAAAACACAGGCTTCTGCAAAAAAAGCGCGGCTCCGTCGGAGCCGCGCCTTCCCGGTATCCGTTTGTCAGACGTTATTCGGCGGTCACCGTAACGGTTGCCGAGGGCAGGCTGCCGGTGGCGACAACTTCAAACTGATAGGTCTGGTGATCGGCGGCATCGGGGGGGACATTCGCCTGCAGCAGCACGAACGGCGAGGGGGCAGCCGGGGCGGGATCGGGGAAGAGTTCCATGGTGATCAGCGCTGTCTGGCCGCGTAGATCGAGGGGGAAAGTGACACCGTCGGGAGCGTTGTTCAGGAAATCCTCGCCGGGAAACGAGGGTGCCGTCTGAGAGCCGCTGTAGTTGGCTGAGTCATCCCGGGCCGTAGGGGAGGAAAAAGTTCCGGTGGAAATGTACGTACCGCCAACGTTGACCCAGCCCTGGTATTTCCAGCCCGCCAGGCTGATATCGGTAAGGGTAAGTCCCGAGACGGCGACCCCGCTCGAATTATCCAGGAACCAGATCCCGCTGAATTCATCGCTGTCGGTGCCATCGGTCGGAGTTGCCAGGATATACTTGCCGCTGATCCCACTGAAATCTTCTCCCAGCCCCGCGCCGTGACCGACACTGATCGTGGTGCTGCCGCCGCTGACAGCTCCGCCCAGGAACAGAGCTGTCGGCCCGGTGGTGCTCCCGTCGTCCGGTTCGACCGTAACCCCGATTCCATCGATATCTTCCAGCGGCAGGTTCGCCGAAAAAGAGTTGCCCGCGACCTGTGCTCCGCTGGTATCCACCATTTGTCCGGCAGGGTTGATATCGAACACGCCTAGCGGGTAGCCGAACTGGCCGATCAGCGCCCAGGCCTTGTAGTGTGCGCTGTCCAGCGGACTGAAGTTATTGAGGCTGAAGGTGAATTTCGTGCTTTCCACGGGGGCTGTCGTGCCGCCGCCATCATCACCGCCACATCCGGCCACTCCGGTAATCGTAATCAAAATTGACAGAATCAGTAACTTGATCCGGGGCATTTCCCACTCCTCTTTTCTCAGATTAACCTGCTCTGTAGCCCGCCAGCAATTTCCCGGACCGCGTCCTCCTTGAACAGCTTGTTCATGGACTCGCTGTTGCTGCCGGAACCCTGCGGTGACCGTACCTTGTTGTCTGATTTTGTACCCGCGGGTATCCCGCCGGTTCCTTCGATTCCCTCCCTTTGAACCCGGATCGAAAAGGGTTGGAATCGAAGCGTGGTCCGTTTATTATGATGGTAAGATAAACAATCCTGCCGTTAGTAGCCGAAAATTCACAGAAGACGCGGAGGTCGATATGGGCCGCTACAGAGTAGGCATTGTCGGATTCGGCTGGGTTGCAGGGGCCCACCTGCAGTCATATATGGACCTGGAGCAGTTCGAGCCGGTGGCCGTGATGAGCCGCCGCGAACTGGCCCCGGAGATGTTCAGCAAGAAGTACGGGGCGGATATCAAGGTCTACAACGATTACGACAAGTTCCTGGCCGACAGCGATATCGACATCGTCGATATCTGCACGCCCCATCCGTTTCATCCAGGGCAGACAATCAAGGCGGCCGGGGCGGGCAAGGACCTGGTGATCGAAAAGCCGATCGCCATCGATTTCGAGAGCGCGGTCGCCATGCTGGACGCTGTCGAAAAGGCCGGGGTCAGGACGTCGGTCTGTTTCGAGGCCCGGTTTGTCTCGGTGGCCCGCGCGATGAAGTCGATTATCGACCAGGGGCTGATCGGTGAGGTGTACTACGCCGAGTGCGACTATTTCCACGGCATCGGACCGTGGTACGGCCAGTTCGCCTGGAATATCAAGAAGGACATTGGCGGCAGCAGCCTGCTCACCGCCGGCTGCCACTCGATGGACATGATGCTCTACCTGCTGGGCCTGAAAGCCGAGGAAGTCTTCAGTTATTCGACATCCAACCCCCACGAAGCATACGCGCCGTACGAATATGACACCACCAGTCTGACCACGGTCAAGTTCGAGGGCGGCAAGGTGCTGGGCAAGGTCAGCTCGATCACCGACTGCATGCAGCCCTATGTGTTCAACATGAACATGGTGGGCAGCCACGGTTCGTTGAAAAACGACCTGTTCCACAGCAAGAAGATCGACGGGATGGAAGGCTGGGCCAAGATGGACGTGCAGCTTGTCGACAGCGGCGACGTGGCCCATCACCCCTACCGCGAACAGTTCAGCTACTATGCCGATTGCCTGGATAAGGGCATCGACGGGCACAACAGCCTGGCCAGCGCGTTCGAAACGCACAGGGTTGTGTTCGCGGCCGATAAGTCCGCCGCCACCGGCAAGCCGGTTTCGCTCAAGGAGTTCAGCCGCTGAAAAAAACGCGCGGCTTGAGTGCGAAAGTGTTGTCATGCAGGCCGATGGCGTTTAACTTCAAATGATTGGGGGCAGCCGGTGATACAATTGCCCGCAGTCAGCCGTTTGAAATATTGCCCCAGCGAATATTCCCGCCGGTTACAATACTGCCAACCACTCGAGCCGGGGAGCCGGTAGCATATGTCCAGTAATCTGTTCGGTAAGCAGACTATTTCCAGAAGAAGTTTCCTCGCGGCGGCCGGAACAGTCCCGCTGGCGGCCGCCCTGGCCGGGGCCAGGCTGGCAACCAATCCAGGCGAGCAGCCCAATATCCTGATCATCCTCACCGATCAGCTCGCCCAGAAAGCGGTGGGCGCCTACGGCAACCGTCACGTGGAAACGCCCAATATCGACGAGCTGGCCAGGGGCGGAGTGCGATTCAGCAAATCGTACACCAACTGCCCGCTCTGCCAGCCGGCCCGGGCAGCGATGTGGACCGGTCGCCTGCCGCACACCACCGGAGTCAACTCCAACGGGATGAACTACCCCGTTCCCACTGTCTCCCCGCGCACTCCCACCATGGGAGAAGTGTTCAGCGAGGCGGGGTACGAGGCGGTCCATTTCGGCAAGCAGCACGATGCCGGCAGCTTGCGCGGGTTCACGCTGATCAAGCCCGAGGAGGAGGAGCATCTCGAGTCCCACCCTGCCTGGCCGGTGGACTATGACTCGCGGCGCGACGTGCCCACCACCAGGCAGGTTGTCGACTACCTCGAACAGGAGCACACCCGGCCGTTCCTGGCCGTGGCCTCCCTGAACAACCCGCACGATATCTGCAACTGGATCGGCTCGTTCGAGGGCGAGCACGAGGATATCGCTCCGCCCGGGGGTGAACTTCCCCCGCTGCCGGACAATTTCAAGATCAAGGACCTCGAAAACCGTCCCCGGCCGATCCAGTACATCTGCTGCAGCCACCGCCGCCTGCGGATGGCCTCCAGCTGGAGCGAGGAAAACTACCGCCACTACCTGGCCGCCTACTATCACTACACGAAAATGGTCGACATGCAGGTCGGACAGATAATCGAGGCGCTGAAGGCTTC
This sequence comes from Candidatus Glassbacteria bacterium, assembly GCA_019456185.1. NCBI lineage: Bacteria > Candidatus Glassiibacteriota > Candidatus Glassiibacteriota bacterium. The sequence continues at coordinate 41,784 of VRUH01000033.1, forward strand.
GCCGGAGGGCAGGAATACCCTGGTCGTGTTCCTCAGCGATCACGGGGATGGAATGGGCGCGCACCGGATGGTGACCAAGCAGGTGAGTTTTTACGAGGAAATGACCCGGATACCGATGATATTCGCCGGGCCGGGAATCGCCGGACCCGGAAAACTGCTGAACGAGCCGCTGGTCAGCCTGATCGACCTGTTCCCGACTCTCTGCGAGCTGGCAAGCATAAAGGCCCCCTCGCGCCTGCCCGGTATCAGCATGGCCGGGTGGCTGCATGGCGACAACCGGGCCGGAAACCACGAGTACGTAGTCAGCGAGTGGGAGACCGAGTGGGGTTATACGGTGAGTCCGGGCAGGATGCTGCGTACGGAGAGATACAAATATACGTGTTACCTGGAGGGAGCCGGCGAGGAACTCTACGACCTCGAAAAAGACCCAGGCGAAACCCGTAACCTCACCACCGACAGAGGTTACCGCGACGAACTCGAAGAGCACCGTCGCCTGCTGAAGGAGCACACAACCGCCGTGCGCGATCCGTTTTTCGGCCAGGGAGTCCGAGTCGATAAACGCTGGCGCAGCCATAAGCTGGGTTACCAGTACCACGAAGGTCCCTCGGCGCCCGAGGCCGCCTGGGCCGAGGAAGAACAGCAGAAATAACTTGTCACCTGTATCCGGCTGACAGCGCCCGGGGTGAAAGTAGCGAGGGCGCTCCTACAGTTTTTCAAAACCGACCAGACCGCGCACGAGTGGTTTTTGGAAATGTAATGCCGGTATATGCAGATGCCTTATCGCTCTGCCTCCACTGCGAACTCCCGCGCGGAATGCCGCTTCGTGCTCCGCCGCCGGAAGGACAAACTCTTTGCCCCTGCCGTTTCCGCAAGTTAATATTGCACTATCTTTAAATAACAAAATCTCAAGACAGCTCTACCGGCGCAGGAGATACTGGTTATGGAAAAATCCTACGTGCTGGGCGTGGATTTCGGGACAGACTCCGTGCGCGCGTTGATTGTAAATGCTGCCGATGGAGCCGAGTTGGGAACGGCGGTGGCCGAGTTCCCCCGCTGGAGACAGGGCCGTTTCTGCGACCCCTCGGCCAACCGGTTCCGCCAGCACCCCCTGGATCACTTGGAAGCGCTGGAAAATGCAGTCAAACTTGCACTGGAAAAGTGCCCGCCCGGCAGCGCTGAACTGGTAAAAGGGATCGGAGTCGACACCACCGGTTCCTCGCCGGGGCCGGTGGACTCCGACGGGGTCGCGCTGGGGCTGCACCCGGAGTTCGCGGATGACCCGGACGCGCTGTTCGTACTCTGGAAAGACCATACCGCGGTGGGC
>VRUH01000034.1:0-31818 GCA_019456185.1 Candidatus Glassbacteria bacterium
GCCGGGGCTGGGATTTCGCCACGGAGAAGCTGAACCTGGCGCGGATCGGCCACGCGATCCTGGCCCAGCAGAACTGGAAAGCAGAGATGGCGCAGTGAACCGGATCGTAGTCGACGAATTCAACCTGATCTGCGCGGCTGAGCTTGCGCATAAGGGGATCCCGGGAGCGGAGGGACCAGAACGGGTGATGGCACTATTGGAGTCCAAGCCCTGCTCCGTGGTGCGAGGAGCTGGACTACTGGAAGAGGCAGTTCGGTTTGAATGAGAAGAGAAAGGTATACCTATATTTTGAGGTATGGTAAACAGATGTCATTCGGTATAATACAAACACCATGACCAACTACATATTCAGTTTCGTTGCGGCACTTTCACTGAGTTCAAATCTTTCTAAAAAATCACTAAGCTTATTTGCATTAACTATAAAAACCGTATTCTCCTTTGCAATTAAAAAGTCTTTAGCTCCCCCCTCTACTCCAGATACTTGATATGGTGACAGTTGTTTACGAAACCTTAGATACGGAACATCTATAAATTCCGTCTCTTTTAGCATTGCGCCATCCGCAATGGATATCTCGTACGGATCAAATTTGCAAATTTTAAGCTCTGCTGTAGTCACGATAACGCTAAAGAAAAGTTTTAGCATATTCGACCTATCAACACCATAATGATCGTATTCGATTGCAAAAGCTTCCGTTGAATCAACTAAAATAGACGCGATTCTTTCCAACATAGGCCTTGCTTTTGGATCTTGACCGTGAACCACACAATAGGATGATTCCGGGGATTGTGGATCGGCCGTGACATCTTCCCAAGCAAAGCCTTTGAATTTATGATCTTTGATTGTCGGGACCATTGCCTTTACATGTCTTCGTTCTAATAGCATGTTCGGTTTAACTGGTATTAAAAATATCCAACTACAATCGACAACTTTCTTGCATTCAACTATCATAAATGCAGTGTTAGCCTCGTTGAGTAATACAAGGTCTATAAAACCAAAATTCGAGCCTCCAATTTCACGCCAAGAATGCTCAGATGAAAACACTTCCCATCCCAATTCACCTTGGCTGTTATTAATCATTGCCTCTAAACCAATTTGAAGAGGGAAACCGGATTTATTAACTATTTCCTGTAGTTTTGAATTGTCCATAGTTATAAAGTTAACTCCGAGTTAAACACTGAGCGGATTATTATATCCAGAGTAACCTTGCATAAGGGCACTTTAAATATCTACCAAAATAAGCAAGCAATTTCTCTATTATTTCAAAGTCAAGTATATCTAACTTAAGTGTTTGCAGCCACTTCCCCCAACCTCGGCAGGCTGTCCTGCGCGCCCAGCCGGGTGGTGCTGATTGCGGCGGCTTTCGAGGCGAACGCTATCGCTTCCTCCAGCGGCGCTCCACTGGCCAGCCGGGCGGCCAGCGCCCCGTTGAAACAATCCCCGGCGGCGGTGCTGTCCACCGATTCAACTGCCTCGGTGGGGAAACTTTTCCCTCCGCTTTGATCCACCAGCAACGAACCCTGTTTCCCGCGGGTGATCAGTACCGCTTTCACGCCCCTGGCCAGCAGGGCTTCAGCCTGGGCGCGGGCGGATTCGAGAGAGTCCCCACCGATCCCGGTCAGCAGCTCTGCCTCGGTCTCGTTGGGGGTCAGCAGGCTCACGTTACGCAGCAGCTCATCGGGCAGCTCCCGTGCGGGAGCTGGGTCCAGGATCACTCTCACGCCCGCCGCCGTAGCGAGACCGGCGGCCTCGGCGACCGCATCCAGCGGAATCTCAAGCTGCATCAGCACCGAATCGGCGCTCTCGATTGTTTCACGCGCCCGGCGGACGTCCTCCGGGCCGACTTGGCCGTTGGCCCCCGGCGCCACCACGATCGCGTTCTCGCCGTCCTCGTCCACCGTGATAGTCGCCACGCCCGAGGCCTGCTCCGGGTCGCGGGTCACGTGGGCGGTCTCGATTCCCTCATCCGCGAAATTCCGCAGCATTTTATCGCCGAACGGGTCTTCGCCCACCCGGGCCACGAACCAGGTGTGCGCGCCCAGCCGGGCGGCGGCCACAGCCTGGTTGGCTCCCTTGCCCCCGGCAACCATCACGAACTCGCCGCCGAGGATCGTTTCGCCGGGACGGGGGATACGAGTGGTCTTGATCACCAGGTCCATGTTGGAACTGCCGATAACTACCACCGGTTTGGCGCTCATGAGCGGGACTCCTGCCTGTCAGTTTGGATAGACGGGGTGGGGATTACTGTTTCAGCAGCTTCTGCACCTTGCCGTTGAGCCGGTCGATCCAGTCTTCATTCGGCTGCAGGCCTGGAGCGGGCCGGCCGAGGAACTTCTCCCAGTCCCGGCCGAGAATCACGGTTACGTGGGCCATCGCCATCTCGTCCTGCTGGGCCCTGAGCTGGCCGCAGCCGAGCGCACCGGCAACCTCCCGGCCTACCTCGGGACGGTCGGAATGATCGACAACCAGGGTGTGCTGGTAGCCGAAATGTTCGGCGTTGTCGGCAACCACGACATCGAACCCGAGGTCGCGCAGGCGGGCGGTTACCTGTCGGCTGGCGCCGGGTGTACCGCAGCCGTTGAGCACCCGGACCTCGATCGTGGATCTCTCCACGGGCGGAAAAGCCGCCGCCTGCTTGCCGGAAGAAACCGTGTATGCGCCGGCTGAGCCGCCGTTGTCGAAACCGTACTGGAGGAATGCCGATATCAGGAACAGCAGAATGAAGGCCGAAGTGACAACCAGGCCGAGAGTGACCAGAAAATCGCCGCCGGAGATTGCGGCTGCCTGGGCGGTGGCATGTTTGCGTCTGGCGCTCTGGCCCTTGTTGACCAGACGGACGTTTTTAAGGTGCTGCCGGCGCTGCCGTTTGGAAGGCTTATCAGCCATCGAATACCCGTAAGACAATGTTAGCCCGGTTCTTGTTCCCGGGGCGGGAAACGCTGATAACTGTTGCTGCGGCGGCCGGCGTCACTCCGTTAAGCAAGATAAGTACCACCTGCCCGATTTGTCAAAGAATCATTCGTCCGGCGCCACCGCTCAACCGAATGACAACACTTCGTTCCAGGCGGCGATCCCGTTGGGGTGCAGGGGACGGCCGCGGCTGATAGTGTGCGCCAGCTTGCGCGAGAGCACCTCGCGGTAAACACCGTCGAGATCGGTAAGGACCCGGCGGCTAAGTTCCGCCACGTCCGGATCGCAGTTGCGGACCTCGCGCGAGGGGTCGAGATAGTCGGCGCAGAAGAGGACCCTGTCCAGCAGGCTCGCTCCGGCCCGGCTGGTGGTGTGGTAATATACCGCGCAGATCACCGCTTCATCGCTCACACCCAGGCCGGCGTGGAGGAAATGGGCGGCGGGCGGAGCGTGCAGCAGGCCTCCGCCGAAGCGCCAGGCGTCATCGTCTATCGGGACATTGTCCCTGCGGATAAGCTCGCGCAGTTTCTGTTCGGTGAATTTCCTGTACAGATCGTGGGCCAGTCCGGCAACGTAGGTTTTGCGCTGAAGGCGCTCATCGCCGCCATCGACACTGCCGGCAATCTCCCGCGCGAATTCGGCAACCGAATGAGTATGCCGCGCCAGAGCTTTGCCGCCGAAACGTTGTTCAATTTCAGCCTTGAGCCGCTCCACAACCCTGTCGTAATCGCGCATGGCCCTGCCCGAAGTTGGCCGGTTTATCCGTTATCTTTTCAGCAGCGCTTTCATTTCCCGCACCGCCCGCTCCATGCCCACCAGCACGGCCCGGCTGATTATCGAGTGGCCGATATTGACTTCCTCGACCTGGGGGATCGCCACGACCGAAGGCGTATTGAGATAGTTCAGCCCGTGTCCGGCGAACACTTTCAGGCCAGCTCCGGCCGCGGCCGCCGAGGATTTTTGCAGTTTTTCCAGTTCGGCTTTTACGGCCGTTTGGCCCCGCGCGTTGGCGTAGGAACCCGTGTGCAGTTCAACAGAATCCGCACCGGAGCGCGCGCAGGCCTCCATAATCTCCGCCTCGGGGTCCACAAACAGGCTGACCAGGACACCGGCTTCCTTCAGCCTGGCCACGGCTGGGGTCAGCCGGTCGGCGACGGCGAGGACATCCAGGCCGCCCTCGGTGGTGACCTCCTCGCGTTTCTCCGGCACGAACGTGCACTGCTCGGGAACGGTATCGACCGCGATCCCGATAATTTCATCGTTGAGCGCCATCTCCAGGTTGAGCTGGGTCTGGACCGTCCTGCGCAGCACTTGCAGGTCGCGGTCCTGGATATGGCGGCGGTCCTCGCGGAGGTGGATGGTGATCTGGTCGGCGCCGCCCAGTTCGGCCAGCACGGCCGCGGCCACGGGGTCCGGCTCGACAGTCCGGCGCGCCTGGCGGACAGTGGCCACGTGGTCTACGTTAACACCCAGTCTGATCAAGTCGTTCTCCCCCGGGTAAGCTGGATTTCATACGGTGTGCCTTTCACGAGCTGCATCGCCAGCGGCCGCGGCATCCTGACCCGCAGCTTCAGGCTCCCGTCCTCAATGCTGCGCTCCAGGACCCGTCCCAGGCGATGGAACGCTGCGGCCAGCTCGCCTTCCTCCGGCTCAAGTTCAATCGAGAATTCGCTCTCGTCGGCCTCGATCATATTGATAATCCGGTCGCGAATGTGTTTCAATCCCCGCTCCCCGTCGACAGCCGAGCTGAACACCGCGTCGGGCCACGACTCGGCGGCCTGGAACAGCAGTTGACGGTCGGTTACCAGGTCGGTCTTGTTGAACACCAGCGTCCGTTCCACCTCGCCCGCGCCGAGCTCTGCCAGCACATCCTCGACAACCTTGATCCGCTCGGCGAAGTGGGGGTTGGATACGTCCACGACCAGCAGCAGATGGTCCGCGCCGACAAGCTCCTCGAGCGTGGCCTTGAACGAGGCCACCAGGTGATGGGGCAGGCGGCTGATGAAACCGACCGTGTCGGAGAACAGGACCTCGTGCTTGTCGAGTTTGACCTTGCGAGTGGTGGTGTCGAGGGTGGAGAACAACTGGTCTCGAACCAGCACCCTGCTGCCACTCAAAGCTTTCAGCAGCGAAGATTTCCCGGCGTTGGTGTAGCCGACAAGCGCAAAGGTGCGGATACTTTCGCGGCCCGCCATACGGAGATGGTGCTGGTTCTCGATCTTGCGCAGCTTGCGTTTGAGCAGGGTGATCTGTTTCTGGATCAGGCGACGGTCGGTTTCGAGCTGGGTTTCTCCGGGTCCCCTGAGTCCGATACCGCCACGGATACGCGAGAGGTGGACCCACATGTTTTTCAGCCGGGGCAGGAGATATTCGAGCTGGGCCAGCTCAACCTGTAGCTTGGATTCGGTAGTGCGCGCGTGATGGGCGAAAATGTCGAGGATCAGCTCGGTGCGGTCGAGCACCTGTAGGTCGAACCGCTCCTCCAGGTTGCGGGCCTGGCTGGGGGAGAGCTCGTCGTCGAATATGGCCAGATCGGCCCCGGTGCTTTCGATAACCTGCTTTATCTCTTCGGCTTTGCCCTTGCCGATATAGGTCACGGGATCTATTTTCCGTCCCCGCTGCACCACCCGGTCGACCACCACCGCGCCGGCGGTTTCGGCCAGCCGTCCCAGTTCCTCCAGGGGCTGTTCTCCCCAGAACTCGTTCTCCGGACGGTCCGTGCCGAACAACACCGCTTTCTGCGGCTCCTGCTGGATGTCAATCATACTCAAGTAGTTTTTCCCACTCCCCGTAAGCTTCCGTGATTCGGTTATCAAGTTCTTTCAATTCCGCCGACAGCTCCCCGGCTCGTCCCCGGCGGCTGTAGGTCGAGGGATCGGCCAGCTCGAGCTGGAGCGCCGACTTGCGCTCCTCGAGTTCGGCGATCTCTACTTCCAGGCTGTCCTTGCGTTCCCGGAGCCGGCGCAGCTTGTTTTTCGACAGCGTGCCGCCGGCAGGGGCGGTATCCGGTGCGGAAATTTTTCCGCTTCGGCTCTCGGCGGCCCGGGCTTTGGGAGACGTTTTCCGTTGCCCCTCGGCCAGACGTTTTAACAGCTTGTCCCGCTCCCGTTTATAATAAGAATAATCCCCGCCATATTCAACCACTTTATCCGCGCCGAGAGCTATTTCAGCGGGCTGTGAGAACTCCAGCAGCCGGGTGGCGAGACCCTCCAGCAGGGTCCGGTCGTGGGTGATCAGCACCAGGGTGCCGGGGAAGCTGTCCAGCGCATCAAGCAGCGCCTGGCGGCTGTAAATATCTAGGTGGTTGGTCGGCTCATCCAGCAGCAGGAGGTTGGCCTTGCTGTGGATCAGGGCGGCCAGCAGCAGGCGGCGGAACTCGCCCTCGCTCAGCACGGACACCTGCTTCTCGACATCCTCGCCGCTGAACAGGAACCGGCCCAGCAACCCTCGCGCCTGGCCCAGGGTCAGGTCGCCGGCGCGGTTGTACATCCACTCCAGCACCGAGATCTCTCCCTCGGGGCGTTCCACGCGCTGGGGAAGAATTGCGGTGGTTACATCGCGGCCCCAGCTCAACGTGCCTTGCGCCGGGCGAAGGCGGCCGGCCAGTAGCGCGAGCAGCGTGCTTTTGCCGGTGCCGTTAGCGCCGAGCACGGCCAGCGTCTCGCCGCGCATCAGGCTGAAATCGAAACCCTCGAACAGCGCCGGAGCGCCGTTGTAGCGGTGGCCCAGTCCCCGGGCCTCCAGCACCAGGGACACGGAACGCTGCGAGATCTCGATATCCCATTCCGGTTTATCCGGCGCACGGCCGGTCTCGGGCGGAGGCTGCATCCGCCCGAGCATTTTCCGCCGGCTCTGAGCCTGCCTTGTCTTCTGGCCGTAAATATTTTTCCTGATGAAATCCTCGATCTGCTCAACCTTGCGCTGGTAATTTTTTCGCTCCCGTTCGAGACGTTCCTCCTCGGCCGCGGCCCAGCGGGCGAACTCACTGAAATTTTCCGGCCGCATGCGGACCCTGCCCGCCAGCACCTCGATAGTGCGGGTGGTGAGGTTATCGAGGAACGCGCGGTCGTGGGAGATCACCACCACGGTGGAAGAGATTTCCGCAAGCAGCTTTTCCAGGAACTCGATAGCGTTCAGGTCGAGATGGTTGGTCGGCTCATCGAGCAACAGCAGGTCGGGTTGAGCCAGCAGGGATTTGGCGAGCGAGAGTCTGCTTTTTTGCCCGCCGGAGAGCGAGCCCGCCGCCTGTTCGAATGTCTCTGGACCCAGGCCGAGGCCGGTCAGGATTTTCTCGGCCCGGCTCTGGATGCTGTAGCCGCCCAGGCGCTCGAAGCGGTCCATCAGCGCGCCGAAACTGTCCAGTTCGGCCTGATCGAGATGCTCTCCGCTGTCCAGCCGGGCCTGGATTCCGGCGATCCTGACTTCGAGTTCCTCGATTTCGCTGCAGCTCGCCAGCAGTTCGGCCAGCACCCCCTGCCCGGAATCCAATGCAGGTTCCTGCTCCATGAAATGAACGCGGAGGTTTTTGACGTGGGTGACCTCGCCGCTGTCGGGGGTGTCGAGCCGAGCCAGCAGACGGCAGAGGGTTGTTTTGCCGGAGCCGTTGGGGCCCACCACACCAATCCGTTCACCGTCCCGGATTATGCCGGTGACATCGCTGAACAGCTCGGTCCCGGAGACTGTGCGGGAGATATTGTTGAAACTGACGATCGTCATGATTGCAAGATGCCCCGGCGGAAGCGGCTGGTTTCAGTCCTCCATCATCATTACAGCTCCTGTTATCCGGTGTTCACAGACTCAGCGCGAAACTAGTTCCCCCCTTTTTTTTTATCCCGCAGTTGCTTCCAGAACTCGATCCGCTTGACAATCTCTTTCTCGAACCCCAGCGTTGTCGGCTCGTAAAATTTCTTTCCCTCGAGGGCTTCCGGCAGGCATGGCTGCCCGGCGAAGTGGTACGGGTAGTCGTGAGGGTACTTGTAGCCTTGCGCGTAGCCGAGCTCCTTCATCAGCCTGGTGGGCGCGTTGCGCAGGTGCAGAGGGACCGGCTCGGACATGAATTCCTTTACCGCCGACTGGGCAGCGCGCAGGGCCTTGTAACTGGCATTGCTTTTGGGAGCGGTGGCCAGGTAACACACCGCCTGGCTGAGCGGGATCGCACCCTCGGGCAGACCGATCACGGACACCGCCTTGTGCGCCGCCACGGCCACCTGCAGGGCCTGCGGGTCAGCGTTGCCCACATCTTCGGCCGCGAAAATAATCATCCGCCGCAGGATGAACAGCGGGTCCTCGCCGGCCTCCAGCATGCGGGCCATGTAATACAGGGCGGCGTCGGGGTCGCTGCCGCGCATGGACTTGATAAACGCGCTGATCACATCGTAGTGCTGCTCGCCCTCGCGGTCGTACTGCAGCAGCCGCTTTTGGAGGGCCTGGCGCATGGTTTCCCCGCCGATCACCAGTTTGTCTTTCCGCTCCTTGCCGCCCTGGGCCAGATACAGCGCGGCCAGCTCCAGGCCGGTCAGCGCCGCGCGCGCGTCGCCGTCGGATGCTCTCAGCAGCAGGGCGCGGGCGTCGTCGTCCAGACTGAGAGCCATCCCGCCCAGGCCGCGTTCGCAGTCGGCCAGCGCCCGGTCAACCAGCCGGCCCAGATCGTCTTCGGTAAGCCGTTCCAGCACGAACACCCGTACCCGGCTCAGCAGGGCGCTGTTGACCTCGAACGACGGGTTCTCGGTGGTGGCGCCCACCAGCGTGATCGTCCCGTGCTCCACGTGGGGCAGGAGAGCATCCTGCTGGGCTTTGTTGAAGCGGTGGATCTCATCGAGAAACAGGATCGTGCGCTTGCGGTAGAGCTTGAGCTGCTCATCGGCCTCCTTGACAGCCTGCCGCACCTGAGGCACCCCGCAGGTGACCGCGCTGTGGTGGACAAACCGGCTGTCGGTGCTGCCGGCGATTATCCTGGCCAGGGTGGTTTTACCGCTGCCCGGCGGCCCCCAGAACAGCATCGAGGATATCTGGTCGCTCTCGATCATCCTGCGCAGGACGCCCTCGGGCCCCAGGATATGCTCCTGGCCCACGAACTCGCTCAACTCGCGGGGTCTCATCCTGTCGGCCAGGGGCGAGAAATCCGCAGCCCGGCCCTCGTCGGTGGGCAGTCCGAACAGGTCTTTGCTTTTTTCAGCCATGCCTGCGGCTCATCTTTCCGTTCATGGACAAATCCAGGGGCCGGTTTTAAGTTACAATACTTTTGTACAAAGGTTCGGACCCGCTGGAATATAGCACTTGATTCCGGTTATTTTCAAGACTGTCAACAGGATAGTGGACGTGGGCGAGAGCGATATCAAGTTCGACCGGACTCCGGTGGCGGTACTGGGACTCGGCGTGGACATGATCGAGATCGACAGGATCGTCGACGCCCTGGAGCGCAGGAGCGGCCCGCGGTTCGAGAAGAGGGTGTTCACTGCCGGCGAGATCGAATACTGCCGCTCGATGAGCAACCCGTACCCGCATTTCGCGGCGCGGTTCGCGGCCAAGGAAGCGGTGATGAAAGCGTTCGGGACCGGCTGGAGCGCGGATGTGACCTGGCAGGGGATCGAGGTGGTGCGCGACAGGCGCGGCAAGCCGCATATCCGCCTGAACGGCAAAACAGCGGAGCTGGCCGGGAAACTGGGTGCGAAAGTGGCCCATGTCTCGCTGAGCCATGACAAGGGCCGGGCGATGGCGGCGGCGCTGCTGGTGGGGGAGCCGGAATAAATCTCTGCTTCTTTTCCAGTCGCTGAAAAGAAGTTTTTTGCCGTTGCTGCGCCGAACTCGCAATGCCCTCGGAAGATGTCCGACCGGAATGCAATCGCGGCTATTCAGGCGCTACCGGTGGTGCTGGCCAACGCTCGCCCCGGCCATAAAGCCGCGCCGGACCTCGCGAAGTACGCCAGTCATCAGCTGGTCATTTGATCCGCAATGGGCTCACGGCAACATCCGCCCTCTTTGATCCGGACCAGGTGCGCGGCAACTATCCCGTCTGCCGAAAATTCGGTAGCGCACCCGGGCAACCAGCCGGTAGCATAAATCTCTGATCGGGCGGGGGATAGCTATCAACGGGTAGAGCCGGCTCCATGGCGGCCCCAGCAGGCGCAGGATTTTCAGCACGGCGGTCGAGCGCAGGTCTAGAACGCCATCGTGCAGAAAAATCACCGATTTCGCCGGAGGACTGTGGCAACCCAGTCCGGTCAGCAACTTTTTTGCCGTCTCGCCTTGAATAGGAGCGAACAGCAGCTTTTCTGCGCGGTCCCGTTCGAGCGCCCAAACGGCGAAACCGCTGCACAGCTTGCAGTACCCGTCGAACAGCACTACCGGCCCTGTGCCGGATACCCTTGGCATACAGCCTCCCCGCACGTGGAGGTTCCTCATAAATCGAGATCAGACTCACCAGTTACCATAACCCCGGAGCTCCCGATGAACAAGCTGTCCGCTGTCGCCGCCGCCTTTTGCCTCTGCTTGATATCACTGGCGTTCGCAGACCCCGAATCTCCCAACCCCCGCGCGGTCCCCACGTTCGAGTGCCTGGGACTGTACTACACGCTGGAGGCCGCGGACGACCCCGGCGAGTGCGGCGTGCGCTACCGTACGGCCGGCGGCGGTGAGTGGCGCGAGGTAATCCCCCTGTTCTACAACGTCAAGGACAGCCAGTTCCGCGGCAGCATTGTCGGGCTGGTGCCGGACACGGAGTACGAAGTCGAGTTGATCCACAAGGGTAAAACGGCAAAAATCACTGCCCGCACGATGAGCGAAGAATTTCCGGTCGGCAAGACCACGCACCTTCCCGACGGTACCAGCGACACTCAGCTCGAAATCACCGAAAGCGGCACTCCCGACGGCTGGCACCTGGTGACAGTCAGTCCGGGGGGCAAACACGTGATCGACCCGGAGAAAACCCGGGCGCACAATATCGTGATCGAGGGCAGCTACATAATCGTCCGGGGCCTGGAGCTGCGGATGGCCGGGCAGGACGCGATCTATCTCAAAAGAGGCAGCCACCATATCGTGATCGAGGACTGCCATATCATCAACTGGGGCAGGGGCGACCGCAGGATGGCCTGGCTGGGCTGGGGCGACAGCGCGGTGCGCGCCGCGGAGGGCGTGGGCGACCTCGTTATCCAGCGCAACCTGATCGAGCACCCCACCGGCTGGACCAACGACTGGGACACCGGCCACCCCAGCGGACCCCAGGCGATCACGGTCCGCAATTCCAGCGGGCACAATATCTTCCGCCACAACGAGATTATCAGCACCGAGGACCACGGCTACAACGACGCTATCGGCGGGGGGAGTAACTACTCCTGGGAGGGCGCGCCCAACCGGGACAGCGATATCTACGGCAATATCGTGACCAATGTCTGGGACGATGCTATCGAGGCCGAGGGCGCGAACATGAACGTGCGGATCTGGGGCAACTACATCGACCACGTGTTCACCCATATCGCCACCGCCACCACCAGCCGGGGGCCGCTCTACATTTTCCGCAACGTGTTCGGCGTATCCCGCCGGACGCAGAAAAACCCGACCGGCGGGCCGATGATCAAGGTGGGGGGCGATAACCGCGAGTTCCGCGGCGGGCGGCGCTACGTGTTCCACAACACCGCGCTGCAGCCCCACGGAGCGTTCCGGGTGTTCAGCACGCACCAGCTCTCCGATGTGATCTCCCGCAACAACCTCTACGACTGCCCCGGCGTGCTGACCGGAATCCACGACCCGATCGAGCCGCTGGATTTCCAGTATGATATGTTTACCGGGATACCCAACGGCAAGCGCTGGCTGAAAAACAGGGTGGGCGGCGGCAGGCCCGCGTTCGAGCCGAGCCAGGGCCTGGAGTGGTTCCCGGCGGTCAATACCACGCGGGTCAAGTGGGGAAGGACCGAGGTGGAACACGCCGGCAGAACCTGGCGGATTACCGACAAGGTGATCCGCGTGCCCAACCCGATGATCGACTCGGGCGAGGTGCTGCCGGGGTTCAACGACAACTACGCGGGCGCCGGGCCGGATATCGGGGCGTTCGAGCGGGGACGGCCCCCGCTGAAATTCGGCCGCCGAGCAGGAAGAAAAGTGATTCTGGCTCCGTGGGAAGTGAAGTAATAACAATGTAGGGGCACGGCACGCTTACCGTGCCTCTGGTTGATGGTGAAACTAGCAATGTGCGGATTGATTCGCTGGTGGCGAGGATACGGTAACAGCAACATAAAATTATCGTACTAATTTCTTAAACTTCTATTCATCGATTGGGGGGGGATGCATCGAGTCATATAGTTTTTTTAAGCTCTTAGGTAGCTTATCGACAAATTGGAAGGGATCTGAATGAAGATCATCTAAACCTTTTATTAAACCTTCAATCCTTGAATTAGATTCTTTTTTTTCCTTTTCGGTAAAAATAGTATAGCTCGTTAACGACTTAGAGGATATTGATTTCCCATTTATTCTGATGAAAAACAATTGCATGTGGAAATTTAATAGCCAGATGATCTCCTGTAGAACTGCTTTATGAATGAAAAAGACAAACGCCCATTTGATAGTATCTTCGGCATTGCGATCATCTTCCTTTTTGGGAGTGAACAAATATTTCTTTTGTACCTTTTTAAGTTTCGCGAAACTCGTATCCATTTTCTCAAGCAATAATTGACATTTAAAGCCGTTTAGTAAATTGCCGATATTTTGAGCGGCATCCGTAGGAAAATCCACAGTATCGTATGATTCAATCTGTTTGGACAGATCATCACGGTCAAAATAATTATTCAGTGAATAACTTATTGCTGTCGTATAGCGGACAATTTTGTTTGTGCCATTTGTGATATAAGTATTAACGGCTTCAGCTTTGTTTCTTTCCTTTTTACTAACGTGTCTGCTAATGAACCATAAGGCTAAGGCTGATGCTAAGGCCAATGAGGCAACAATAAATTTATCCCATAAAGTATCGCCCTGTGCTGCCTGCTGAATCAGGGCTATGCTTGACGAATCAAAAGAAAAAATAACTGAATCCAGTCGTGTTGCCTGATGGAGAAATGCTTTGCTTAATGAGTCCAATGAAACAACAACGGTATCCATATTTAGGCCTCGGTAATAAAAAAACTGCTAATTTTATAGGCAGTAACTCAGCGCTGACGTGCAGCGAGGTGGCGGATGCCGACTACCCGCTGAGGCGGCTGGTGGACGAAGCCCGCGACACGGCGGCTAAAGGAACAGTAAGCACAAATCAGTATATCCAGTTTGACATCGACCTGTCAACACCGAGCAGTGCTTAGAACCTGTTTCATAACTCAAGAATGGCTGTAGGGGCGACGCATGCGTCGCCCCTACGGTGTCCGAGTTTTGCAAATAGTGACTGTTTTTCTTCAATTTAGTACGATTTTACAGCCATAAAATTTATCTGTTATGGTTATGTAACAGTCTCTATTTCTTCCTGATTGCAAGACCGATGTTTGTTTTAGAACAGCCCGAAAATCTTGCCGTCCTTGTCCACGCCGATATTCTCCGCAGCGGGCTTTTTGGGCAGGCCCGGCATGGTCATGATATCCCCGGTCAGCGCCACCAGGAACCCCGCGCCGGCCGAGGGGATCACCTCGCGCACGGTGATGTGGAACCCGGTCGGTCGGCCCAGCAGGGTCGGGTTGTCCGAGAGCGAGAACTGGGTCTTGGCCATGCAGACCGGCAGGTTGCCCAGCCCGAATTTTTCGATCGCGGCGATATTGCGCCGGGCGGTGGTGCTGTACTCCACCCCGTCGGCCCCGTACATCTCCCGCGCGATTGTCTCGATTTTCTGCTGCACCGGTTCCTCGACATCATACAGGTAACGGAAATCCGCCCTGCCCGCATCGATCTCGGCGCTCACCTTGTCGGCCAGGTCCAGACCGCCCTCGCCGCCCTTTTCCCAGACCTCGGTGGTTGACCACGGCACGCCCAGCTTGTCGCAGTGCTTGGCCAGCAACTCGGTCTCGCGCCTGCTGTCGGTGAGATAGCTGTTGAGCGCCACCACTACCGGCACCCCGTACTTGCGGATATTCTCCACGTGGGCATCGAGGTTGCTCATCCCGCGGACCAGCGCCTCCAGGTTCTCCTGGTCCAGCTCTTTCGGCTTGGCCCCGCCCTGGAACTTGATCGCCCGGGCCGAGGCCACCAGCACCACGCAGTCGGGGTGAAGGCCGCCGTAACGGCACTTGATATTGAAAAACTTCTCCGCGCCCAGATCGGCGCCGAAACCGGCCTCGGTGACAACGTAGTCACAAAGGGCCAGGGCCAGACGGGTAGCGACCAGGCTGTTGCAGCCGTGAGCGATATTGGCGAACGGTCCGCCGTGGACCAGCGCCGGGCCGCCCTCGAGAGTCTGCACCAGGTTGGGCTTGAACGCATCGCGCAGCAGCGCGGTCATCGCCCCGGGAGCTTTAATCCGGCTGGCGGACACCGGCTCGCGGTTGAAATTGTAGCCGACGATAATCCGTCCGAGGCGCTGCTCCAGGTCCTTGAGGTCCCTGGCCAGACACAGGATCGCCATCACCTCGCTGGCCACCGTGATCAGGAAACGGTCCTCGCGGGGTACGCCGTTGAGCGGCCCGGCAAGGCCGACCACGATACTGCGCAGGCTGCGGTCGTTCATGTCCACCGCCCGCGGCCAGACCACTCGCCGGGGGTCGATACCGTTGGGGTTGCCCTGGTGCTGGCTGTTATCCACCATCGCGCTCAGCAGGTTGTGCGACGCCGAGACGGCGTGGATATCGCCGGTGAAATGGAGGTTGATATCCTCCATCGGAATCACCTGGCTGTAACCGCCGCCGGCCGCTCCGCCCTTGATCCCCATGCAGGGGCCCAGCGACGGTTCCCGCAGGCAGAGCATCACGTCCTTCTCCCGCTGCCGCAGCGCCTGGGCCAGTCCCACGCTGACTGTCGATTTACCGACGCCGCTGCTGGTGGCGCTGATCGCGGTCACCAGGATCAGCTTGCCTTTCTGCTTCCGGTTGTTCTTGAGCACGTCCAGGCTGACCTTGGCCTTGTAATGGCCGTAACTCTCGATCTGGTCGTCGCTGATACCAACCAGAGATGCGATTTCTCCGATCGGCCTGATATCCGCGCTCTGGGCTATTTCGATGTCGCTGGGTACTTTTCTTTTGCCGTTTCCGCTCACAGCCATGACGGCCTCCGTTACAATGATCCGGGATAACTGGTCTTTTGGTCCGTGGAAGGGGTATGGCAGCATCGGTGTCCGCAACGCGCGGTAAGATACTTTCCGATGGAAAGTAATTTATCTTTCGCGCAATTCAATGGAACTTTGCCATAAACCGGCTTTCATTATAACACGGCCTGGCCGGATGCAAAAGGTTTGACCTGAAACCGCTATTCGCATACTTTTTAAGTTTATGCGCAAGTAGGACGAGACGCTTAATTCAGCTAATCTGCAAAGAGATTAAAGGGAGGCGGGTTGTCCGGGAGCATGGACAAGCAGTACGACCCCGGAGTGGTCGAGGACAGGTGGTACAGGTACTGGGAGGAGCGGGAGTATTTCAGGGCCGATGTCGATTCGGGCAGGGAGACCTACACGATCGTGATCCCTCCGCCGAATGTCACCGGCGTGCTGCACATGGGGCACGCGCTCAACGAAACGATCCAGGATATCCTGATCCGCAGCCGCCGGATGCGCGGCTACGAAACCCTGTGGGTGCCGGGCGTGGACCACGCGGGGATCGCCACCCAGAACGTGGTCGAAAAACAGCTCAGGCAAGAGGGCCGGGACCGTCACGAGATCGGCCGCCAGGCGCTGGTTGAACGGATCAGGGAATGGAAAGACGACCGCGAACGCACGATTATCGAGCAACTCAAGAAGATGGGCTGCGCCTGCGACTGGAGCCGCTACCGGTTCACCATGGACGAGCGGCTTAGCCGGGCCGTGCGCCGGGTGTTCGTCTCGCTCTACGACAAGGGCCTGATCTACCGCGGCAAGTATATCATCAACTGGTGCCCGCGCTGCCAGACCGCCCTGGCCGATGAGGAAGTGGACCACAACGACACTAACGGCCGGCTCTACCATATCCGTTACCCGTTCGCCGACGGGGACGGTTCGATCACGGTGGCCACCACCCGGCCCGAGACCATGCTGGGCGATACGGCCGTGGCGGTCAACCCGGACGATGAACGCTACAAAGAGATAATCGGCCGCAAGCTGCGCCTGCCGGTGGTGGGCCGCGAGATAGAGATTATCGCCGACAGCCACGTGGACCCCGAGTTCGGCACCGGGCTGGTCAAGGTGACCCCGGCCCACGACCCGAACGATTTCGAGATCGGCCGCCGTCACAACCTGGAGCAGGTGCAGGTGATGGCCGGCGACGGGACAATGAACGAGCGGGCAGGCCAGTTCGCCGGCCTGGACCGGTTCGAGGCCCGCAAGAAACTGGTGGAGCGCCTGGACTCCGAGGGCCTGCTGGAGAAAACAGCCGACCACGCCCATTCGGTCGGCCACTGCTACCGTTGCGATACGATGGTGGAGCCGTACCTGAGCACGCAGTGGTTCGTCAAGATGAAACCCCTGGCCGAGCCCGCGCTGGAGGTTGTCCGCGCCGGTAAAATCAAGTTCCATCCCGCGCGCTGGACCAGGATTTACTACGACTGGCTGGAAAATATCCGCGACTGGTGTATCAGCCGCCAGATCTGGTGGGGCCACCAGGTGCCGGTCTGGTACTGCGACAGCTGCGATGAGATGACTGTCTCCGAAACCGACCCCGACAAGTGCGCCCACTGCGGTGGCGCCGGAATCCGTCAGGACGAAGACGTGCTGGACACCTGGTTCTCCAGCCAGCTCTGGCCGTTCACAACATTGGGCTGGCCCGAGGACACGCCCGACCTGCGCCGTTTTTACCCGACCAACGTGCTTTCCACCGCGCCGGAGATTATCTTCTTCTGGGTGGCGCGGATGATCATGGCCGGCCTGGAATTCATGGGCGATATCCCGTTCAGCGACGTGTACTTTCACGGCACGGTGCGCGACGACACCGGGCGCAAGATGAGCAAGTCGCTGGGCAACGCGGTCGACCCGCTGGAAGTGA
Source organism: Candidatus Glassbacteria bacterium (assembly GCA_019456185.1). NCBI lineage: Bacteria > Candidatus Glassiibacteriota > Candidatus Glassiibacteriota bacterium. The sequence continues at coordinate 16,978 of VRUH01000034.1, forward strand.
TCGAGCAGTTCGGCGCCGACGCGATGAGGTTCACCCTGATCTCGATCACCGCCACCGGAACGGATGTCTACCTCTCTGAAGAGAAGTTCCACCTGGGCCGCAATTTCGCCAACAAGCTCTGGAACGCCAGCCGGTTCGTGATGATGAATTTCGGGGATGGTTTTGAGCCGACGCCTTTGGTGAAGCTGAGCCTGGATGGCGACAAATTCCTGCCCGAGCGCTGGATTGTCAGCCGCCTGCAAACCGTCGCCGCCGAGACCACCTCGGCCCTGGACGCATTCCGGCTCAACGACGCCGCCGGGCTGGTCTACCGCTTTATCTGGCATGACTACTGCGACTGGTATATCGAGCTGACCAAGGGCCGGATGGAGGGAAAGCCTGGCCAGACGGTGCGCAGCGTGCTCTGGCACGTGCTGGAGTCCGCCCTGCGGCTGCTGCACCCGATCATGCCCTTTATTACCGAGGATATCTGGCAGCGCCTGCCCCATCAGGGCGATTCGATCCTGGAGCGGGAGTGGGTGGCTCCGGAGGACAGCCTGATCGACACTGAAGCCGTTGGCGAGATGGAACTGCTGCAGGAAATTATCACCGCCGTGCGCACGATCCGCAGCGAGATGAACGTCCCGCCGGGCAGCAAGGCCGGCCTGTTCGTGGTTCCGGCCGATGAGGAAACCAGGCGGGTGATCGAGACCCACGCCGATTATGTGCATTCCCTGGCGAAAGTGGACAAGCTGCAATTTATCGCCCCGGAGCAGAAACCAGGCGCCAGCGGCGTGGCGGTGATCGGCGGCTCGGAGTTGTTCGTGCCGCTGGAGGGCCTGATCGACCTGGATAAAGAGCGTGAAAAGCTGGCCCGCGAGGCGGACAAGCTGCGCGGATTGCTGACCGGTATCGAGAAAAAACTGGCCAACGGTAATTTCGTCAGCCGCGCGCCGGCCGAGGTGGTGGAGAAAGAACGGGAGAAACAGGAAACGATGCGCGAGACCCTGGACAAAGTCGAAAAGAATATCGAGCAACTGGCAGGCTGAGCCTGGAGGAGATGCACCGATGAAAGAGATGTTTATTGACCTGGCAAAATACAGGATCCAGCGTGCGTTCGAAAACCGGACCGATGCGATCCTGCTGCTCAAAAGCGAACGGATCAACGAGTCGGTGAACCGTCTCTATCAGGCCAACTACTATGCGGTTAAAAGCCTGCTGGCCACCAGGATGAAAGACTCCACCAAGCAGCAGCGCGTGCTGCATATCTTCCAGGAGCAGTTCATCCAGACCGGCGAGATACCAACCGAATACGGGCAGATAGTTGACCGGAGCTACCGCAGCCGCGACGAGAGGGAGCGCCGCGACCAGCTCAAGCTCAGCCGTCAGGAAGCGGAGAGCATGATCGGCGAGTCGGAGCGGTTTATCTGTTTCGTCCGCGATTACCTTCAGCAGTTGATTCTCGCCAGCCCGGAGAAATCGACAGGTCCGCTCAAGGAAGACGAGCGCAGCAAGGAACACGCTAAGAATCACGACAAGGACCGCTAGCTCTCTCGGCCGGTTGAACCGAGCACTCTTTTTTCCCGCCTGGCCAGCTTGTCGCAGATTTCCGCGATCTCTTTCACCCGCAGGAACCCGATTTCCGAGATATAGCCGCTGATCAGGAAATATTCTGTCCGGTCGAAATAGATGTTTTCGATCGTTATCCCCTTGGTCGCATCGCGCTGGATCTCCTCCGGGTCCCTGATTCTCTGGTCGGGGATCATCGGCCCGGTTTTATCCGTCACCGGCGAAACCTTGATCGTCTGGGTGCAGCAGAAAAACGGCACCTTGTCCATTTTAGCCGCCAGGGCCAGCAGGCGCGTGCCGGCCTTGTTGATCAGCGAACCGTCGGACTGCACCGTGTCCGCGCCGGTCAGCACGCAGTCGGCGCCTACCGTTTCGATACCCAGCATGGCGTCGGTAACCAGCCGGACCTCGAAGCCCAATCCCGCCAGCTTGCGGGCGAACTGGACTCCCTCGCGCATCGGACGGCTCTCGGCGACAGTTATCACCAGGTCGCTCCCGCCTTCAAGCCGCCGCAGGATTTCAAACACCCCGTTGCTGGCGCTGATCGTGATCAGCCGCGCCTTGCCCGGGAATTTCTCGGCCAGCAGTTTGGCACCGTAATCGCCCAGTTCCATGAGTTCCTGCTGCTGGCTGTCCAGTTCATCCTTGACCGCTTCGAGCACGGCCGGCTTGTCCAGACCGGACATCCCGGGCTTGTCGCCGCCGATTCCGGGCATTCTGGCCAGGGCGCGCACCAGGTGGTTGGACAGACTGCTCATCGTGGGCTGGGCCGCGCGCAGCTTGAGCGTTACGGCGCGAAGATACGCGGCCAGCTTTTCGCCGCCGGAAGGGATTCCCCGCACCTGGGCTGCGTCGGCCAGCACTTCGAGGCTGCGTTTCGACAACCAGGTTGCCCCGTGGGTATTGTCGACAGCTACTCTGCGGATCTCTTTTTCAACTTTTTTCGGTATTTTCACCACGCCGCTCATTCGCTCATCTCTCCTCAAAAGTCCACTTCGATCGGGTCTATAATATACTCTCTCTGGCAAGCCCCGGCAATTCGGCGTGGGCCGTTCTGGTTGACACCAACTGTGTAAGGCGATAACTTTATATTGTTCAGTGTGTTAAGGACAGATTTCACGGTGGGTCCGAAAAAATGTGCTCGTTGTCCGTAAAAATTGAAGAGTTCTTGCGGGAGCATCGCATGCTCGCGCCCGGTGACCGCCTGCTGGCAGCGGTCTCGGGTGGGCTGGACTCGATGTGCCTGCTCGATTTGCTGGCCGGTCTGCGCGATAATCTGGAGTTCGAGCTGGTCGCAGCCAGTTTCGATCACGGTCTGCGTGGAGAGCAGGGCAAGGCGGAAATGACACTGGTGGAGGGGACCTGCGCAAACCTCGGCATCGGCTTTTTCGGCGGCGGGGCGAAGGGCCTGAGCGAACTTACCGGGCAAGGCGCGAACCTTCAGGAAGAGGCCCGCCGCCAGCGCTATTCATTCCTGTGGCAAGCCGCCGGGGAACTGAACTGCAACCGTCTCGCCACCGGCCACCACCGTGACGACCAGGCCGAGACAGTCCTGCTGCGTCTCACCCAGGGCAGCGGGTTTATCGGGCTGGCGGGGATCAGGCCGGTCAGCCGCGAGGGACGGCTGATCCGTCCTCTGCTCTGCGTAACCCGCAGCGAGTTGGAGGAGTATGCGCGGGAGCGGGCGGTCCGCTGGCTTGAAGACCCCACCAATGCGAAAGACGGCTGCCGCCGCAACAGGCTCCGCCACCATCGGATCCCGCGAATCGAACGGGAAGGCGACCCGGAGTTCTCGGCGAATCTGGCCGCGTTGGCCGAGGAGGCGGCCGGGCTGAGCTCATTGCTGGATGAAATCGTCGAACCGCATTTTGCCGCGGGCATGGTGGAAATCAGCGGGGAAACTGTAGTGGCCGACTGCACCGGACTGGCGAAACTGCCCTCGACCCTCCGCCGCCATCTCCTGCGCAGGGCGGTGGAACGGATCACCGCCGGCAGGGTACTGCTGTCAGGACGACCGCTGGCGGCGCTGGAAAAACTGGCGGTGAACGGTCTCAGCGGCCAGCGGCTCGATTTCGCCGGCGGCGTCTGTGCCCGGAGGGAGTTCGAGCGGCTGCTGATCGGTACGGGGCAACCATCGGGAACAACGGACGGCGCAGTTTGTCTGGAACTGAGTCAGGGGATCAACCGGTTCTGCCTGGGCGGTGTTTGCTGGGAACTGGATCTCCGCTTCCGGAAAATCGGCGGGAGCGGTATCGCGGAGTATCTGCCGCATAAGGGAGCGGATGGCGCGATTTCGCTGAGCCAGGCGTTCGACGCCGACTGCGTTGAATTGCCGCTGACAGTTTCGCGGTGGCGGCCGGGCGACAGGATCGGGCGCTTCGGCGCCGAGGGCAGCAAGAAGCTCAAGAAACTGTTCACCGAGCGACGGATTCCGCGGAGTGAGCGGGACAGCGTGCCGGTGGTCTCCGACCGGAACGGGACGATTCTCTGGGTCTGCGGGGTTTCGAGGGCTGGGATCGCCGCGCTCACCGCTGAAACCGCCAACGTTATGCTTGCCCAGGCTAGTCGCACCGTGGTTGAGGCCTGTGCCGGACAGGCGGTTGTTGACACCTAACTAACGGCTAGGTATATTGATCGTTCATTCGGTGGGATTGCTGGTTTGGGGCGGTTTTGCCAAGTTCGAGAGGAAGATGAAATGGCGGAAAAGAAAAGCGGAAAGAAAAGAACCCAGGGCAAGGGAACCGTGTCGCGGCGCGGTAAAGACAGAGGACCCTCCAGGGGACCGAAATTCGGTAACGTCTCTAAGAATATAGCTTTCTGGCTGCTGATCATCCTGCTGCCGATCACCCTGTTCAGTCTGCTCTCTCCCCGCAGGGAAGCTATCCGCAAGATCAACTACTCGCAGTTTATGACCTATGTCGGCCAGGGCCAGGTCGAGAGCGTGACGATCATGGAGAAGAGAATTCTGGGCAAGCTCAAGGGCGGTGCGCCGCGCGGTCTACAGGGTGAGGAAGCGCTGACGCGGAACTTTGAAACTTATATCCCGTTCGAGGACCCGGACCTGGTTCAGAAGCTTGACGCGGCCGACGTGGAGGTGACAGGCAAGCCCCCGGCGGTCAACTGGATGACCCACCTGATGGGCTGGGTGCCGTGGGTCCTGATCATTTTTATCTGGCTCTTTTTCATGCGCCAGCTCCAGGGCGGCGGCGGACGGGCGTTCAGTTTCGGCAAGAGCAAGGCCAAGCTGCTCTCCGGCGACCGGCCCAAAGTTACGTTCAAGGACGTGGCCGGCTGTGACGAGGCCAAGCAGGAGCTGGAAGAGGTTATCGATTTCCTCAGAACCCCGCGTAAGTTCCAGAAGCTAGGCGGACGGCTGCCCAAGGGCGCGCTGCTGCTGGGACCTCCCGGCACCGGCAAGACCCTGCTCGCCAGGGCCGTGGCCGGCGAGGCCGATGTGCCGTTTTTCAGCATGAGCGGCTCGGATTTCGTGGAGATGTTTGTCGGGGTGGGGGCCAGCCGCGTCCGCGACCTGTTCGAGCAGGGCAAGAGCAACGCACCGTGCATCATCTTCATCGACGAGATCGACGCAGTCGGCCGTCACCGAGGGGCCGGCCTTGGCGGCGGACACGATGAGCGCGAACAGACACTCAATCAGCTGCTGGTGGAGATGGACGGGTTCGAGTCCAACGAGGGCGTAATCCTGATCGCCGCCACCAACCGGCCCGACGTGCTCGATCCGGCCCTGCTGCGCCCGGGACGGTTCGACCGCCAGATCGTGGTTGACCGCCCCGATGTGCGCGGGCGCGAGGGTATCCTCAAGGTTCACATGAAAGACATCCCTGTCTCCCGTGATGTCAACGTGGCCGACCTGGCCAAGGGGACCCCCGGCCTCAGCGGCGCGGAGCTGGAGAGCATAGTCAACGAGGCGGCCCTGCTCGCCGCCCGGCGTAACCGCGATAAAGTGGCCATGCAGGATTTCGAGGACGCCAAGGACAAGGTGATGATCGGCCCGGAACGCAAGAGCATGGTGATCAGCGAGGAGGAGAAACGCCAGATCGCTGTCCACGAGTCTGGCCACACGCTGGTCCAGCGGCTCACCCCCGGGACTGACCCGGTGAACAAGGTGACGATTGTGGCCCGCGGCATGGCCCTGGGCGTGACCCAGTACCTTCCCGAACGGGACCGTCACCTCTACAGCAAAAAATGGTGCCAGAATAACCTGCTGGCCCTGATGGGCGGCCGCTGCGCCGAGGTACTGATCCTGGGCGAGATGACCACCGGCGCGGGCAATGACCTGGAGCGCGCCACCGACCTGGCCCGCAAGATGGTCTGTACGTGGGGTATGAGCGAAGCTATGGGGCCGCTGGCATTCGGCCACAAGGAAGAGCAGATTTTCCTCGGCCGTGAAATCGCCCAGCACCAGGACTACAGCGAGGCCACCGCCAGACTGATCGACCGGGAAGTGAAAAAGCTGGTCGAGGAAGCCTATAACGATGCGATGAGCCTGTTGCGTGAAAACCGCGGCAAGCTGGAAAAACTGGCCGATATCCTGCTGGAGCGAGAGGTGCTCGACGCCGAGGAAATCAACCTGGTCGTGGCCGGTAAGAACCTGCCGCCGGTTGATACCGGCAAAAAGAAAACCAAAGCCAAAACCCGGTCGCGGAAACCCAGGACCGCTTCGTCAAAAAGAGCGGCCGGGGCGGATTCCAATCCGGCGAAGCTGCCGGCAGGGGACGCTGAGCGAGCTAGAGACGAGCACGGCGGCCGGGACGAAGAGAATTAGCCGGGGCCGTGGTGGGTTGTCGCTGCCGGGATCGGCAGAGGGCGTGATGCACGGTACCGCGCAAAAGGGTGGCCGGCCCGAGAGAATTCGCCGGCCTTTCTTTGTATGGGCCTGCTTTAAGCTGGAAAATGTCCGATGAGTAGGATTACGGTCAGGCTGCTGCACTGCCCTCCGGAAGAGAATATCGATACGCTGGCCCATGCCGTGGGCGAGAGTGACGGAGTCTTGAAAGCGCGATTTGCCGGCGAAGGCGAGCAACTGCTGGCGGTCTATGACACAGACGGAAAATATCTGTCCGTGCTGGCAAAGGCCGCGGCCGGGCAGGGTTTGCTCCTGTTTGCCGGGCCTGATGATGTTTGCGCGGATGACTGGCGGCCGTCGGCAATGATCGCGGGACGGAAATCGTCCCTTAAGCGTCTGGCCGGTTCGCTGGCGGAAACGGCCGGAGAGTTGAGTGCGGCGATCGACCGTGCCCTGGAGGCGCGCTCGCCCCGCAGTTGGGAAATCGGCGGCGGCAGGAGACTGGATTTGACCCGGCCGCTGATCATGGGAGTGCTGAACCTGTCTCCCGATTCGTTTTACTCCGGCAGCCGGGTGGCCGATACCGCCCCGGCGGTCAGGCGGGCGGTGGAGATGGCCTCGGCGGGCGCGGACATTATCGATTTCGGCGGAGAATCAACCCGTCCGGGAGCCGCGCCGGTGGACGGGGAAGAGGAAGTCCGCCGGGTGGTGCCGGTGGTCGAGGCGGTTGCCGGGGAACTTGGCGAGAGTTTCCCGGTATCGGTCGACAGTTACAAGGCGGAAACAGCAGCCGCGGCGCTGGATGCGGGAGCCTCGATAGTCAACGATATCGGCGCGGGCCTGCTCGACGGCGGCATGCTGGAGACCGTGGCGCGGGCCGGTGCAGGCTACGTGATGATGCACATGCGGGGCAAGCCGCGCACCATGCAGCAGGATACCGGATACGATGATCTGCTGGGCGAGGTCCACTGTTTTTTCAGCCGCGGGCTTGACCGCTGCGAGGCCGCCGGAATCGGCCTGGAGCAGGTGGTTCTCGATCCCGGGATCGGCTTCGGTAAACCGCCGGCGGGAAATTACGAGTTGATCCTCCGTCTTGGCGAGTTCTTGTCGCTGGGCCGGCCGCTGCTGATCGGGGCCTCGCGCAAATCGTTCCTCAAGCTGGCCGGGCAGGATGAGGCGGAGGCCCGCCTGGAGGGTTCACTGGCGGCATGCACGGTGGCTGTGCTGGCCGGCGCGGGGATAATCCGCGTTCACGATGTCGGCCCGGCCCGTCGCGCGGTGGACGCCGCGAGCGTGTTCGCGGGTCTGAGCCGGGCATGAAAAAGGGCGCGAGGTGGAAACCCCGAGGGCTCGAAGCGATATATCATTAATTAAACCCGGACTCTTGCCGTCTCCGGGTGCAATCCTGACAGGCAGAGGAGAGTTATGAGCAGGAAAGTTATGGCACTGGCTATCTTCGCAATTTCACTGGTGATGTATCTCCTGACCCTGGCCCCGTCGCTGGGTTCCTACGAGAGTTCCTCGTGGATCGTCAACAGCATGTTCTCCGGACTGCCGTCCTCGCCCGGCAACCTGCTGTACCTGATCGCCGCTTCGGCGATGGCCAATCTTTACGAATGGCTCGTGGCTCCTGTCCTGATCGGAGTTGCCAGGCTCAGCGATGCGCTCGGGTTTATCTTCAGGCCCAGTCTGGAGCCCGCTGTCGGAATTAACCTGATCAGCGCATTGAGCGTTGCGGGAGCGGCCGGGTTGAGTTTCTCCCTGCTGGACCGTCTGCTGACCTCCCTGAGAGGGGACAGGGGTTGGCCCGATGCGGCAGGGCGCTGGATCCTGGCCTTGGGTACTTTGTTCATCTATACGATCCCGGTGGTCTGGAGCGCGGCCGTTACAGCCGGTCCCTACGGTTTCAACCTCCTGCTGGTGGTATTCGCCTGCTGGATGATGGTCCGCGGCGAGGAAAACCCGTCAAGCGCAGGCACACGGATGCTCCTGCTTGCCTTCATTGCCGGCGCAAGTTTCAGCCACAACCAGGTGTTTTTGCTGTTTTGCGTCATGCTGGGCGTATTCGCCTGGGGCGGCAAAAACGTGTGGTCTGCTCTCAAGGCCAATCTGGGTCCGGCGCTGGTGCTGTTTCTGGTTGGCTGCACAACTTATCTCTATGCCTGGGTCAGGCCGCAGGCCGTACCGGGGCTGGGCGACCCGGTCGAGATGTTTACGAGCGGTTTCTGGCGTTACCTGTTCAATATCCCGGGCATGGAAAGCGCGCTGCCGCGCCAGGGGAATTTCTTTACGGTGCAGATTCCGCTGATGATCGGCCGGCTCGAGGCGCAGGCCGATCACTGGATAGCCGGGATCATCCTGCTGCTGCTGTTCCACTTCGGGATGTTTTACCACATTAAGCAGCGCAGCGGCAGCGGGCGCGGAGTGCTGCTGGCTCTGGCGGTGTCGTTCCTGGCGGGGATCTGGATCTACAATCCGGGTGTGACCAACCTCACGGGCTTCGACCGTCACCTGCTGATTTTCATCATGATCATGGCCGGCTGGGTTTTGACCGGCATCACCGTGCTGTACCTGCAGGCGATCGAGATGGCGCGGCGGTTCCAGGCCAGGATGGAGTTTACCGGCCGCAGGTTCGAACGCCTGGTGACTCTCTCCTCGACCGTGCTGCTGATCGCCGCGATGCTGTCGCCGATGTATTTCCGCTGGCGCGAATCGGACATGTCGAGCTACTACCTGATCCGGGACCTGGGCGGCAACCAGCTCAGGGGAGTTGAGCAGAACGGGATTCTGATCCTGGGCAGCGCGGCGGAATACTACCGGGCCCTGTACGCCGAAAAGGTGCTGTTCCAGGACTCGCAGCGCACGCTGATCAATTACCCCGGGATGACCAGTACGCACTACATCCGTCAGCTCAAGACAATTGAACCGCCCGCCCCGATGGATCTGAGTGACGCGCAGATCGGGGACATGCGGCCGGTGAGACTGGAAAAAACCGAATCGTTCACCGCCGGAAAACTGAGTGTCAGCTACCCGGCGGAAACCGTGTTCCTGGTTCCGGACATGGTGCTGATGTCCGTACTGCGGGCCAACAAATTCGAGCGGCCGGTGTACTTCTCGTCAAATATCGCGCCGCAGAACATGCTCGGACTGGCCGGTTACTGCGCTATTCGCGGCCTCACTGTCAGGCTGTTCGAGGAGAACCCGCTCACATCGGCGGACAGTTCCAACTACTGGCGGGGGCGCTACCCGATAGCGATCGATATCCCCTGGACCCAGCAGCTGCTGTGGGGTTACTACGTGCATCACACCACGTTGTGGCAGGCCAGGGGTGATGAGCACAATGCCCGTTTCCGCCCTCTGCTGATCTACGCGCGGGCCCACGCCAATCTGGCCGAGGCGTTCCTGGGACAGAAAAACGGCGATGCGGCGGCCAGCAACTACCGCCAGTGCGAGTTTTTCGATCCGGACTACGAGTCCAAGCTGCTCAATTTCGCCTCACGTCTGGCCCAGCAAGGGCAATACGAGCAGACCAAGGATTTCGCGGACATGTATTTCACCCATATACCCCCCGATCCGCTCAAATGGGCGGGGCTGGCAAAACTGGCGCTGGCCAACCAGGACTCGCTGGCCGCCACCGAACTGTTGGTCAAGTCCCTGGAAGCCGATCCCGATTTCCTGCTCGGTTACCAGAAACTGATCCGCCTTTTCAGCTCGATGGAGAAGCATACGATGGTTTCGGCGTTTATCAGCCGCTGGCTGGTTCGCCACCCGGACGACATGGAAACCCGTCAGCTCTGGGAAGAATACAACGCGACCAAGGCTCTGCCGCCCGATTTTCCGGACTGATCGATCTGCTTTGAAAACTCACCGTTACCGGAATGAATCTCAGTCCGCGGCCAGGACGTGGCAGTAAGCGGCATCCATCGCCAACGCCGGCCTCGCCCTTCTCGAAATCTCCCTCCGCGCTGCCCATCCGGTTGGTGACATGCGCGAAACAGCCCACCTCGCGCTGCCGTATAATATCCAAAATTCCCCGCAACGCGCTCCGCTCCCGCCCCGGCAAATCCCTTGACCGGTGCTCTTGAATCGGATAACTTGCCTGCCAACGGATTGTAAAACTTTTTATACCAGAGCGAAGGGGTGAGACTTGGACGCTGCGGTCGGCAAGCTGGCAACGATCGATGTGATCATTATCTCGCTGTATCTGATCGGGATTACGATCCTGGGCGTCTGGATCGGCCGCTTTATCAAGGACGACGAGGATTTTTTCCTCGGCGGCCGCAACCTTCCCTGGTGGGCCATCGGGATGTCGATGGTGGTCAGTGATATCGGCGCGCTGGAGCTGGTGGGCGTGGCCGGGATGGCCTATACCTTCGGGATCGGCGTGGCCAATTTCGACTGGATCGGCTGTATTCCTGCGATGGTGATCGCCTCGTTCATCTTCATCCCGTTCTACTGGCGCTCGAAGGTGTTCACGATTCCCGAATACCTGGGCCGCCGCTACAACCAGTTCGTGCGCAGCCTGGTGGCCATTATCTGGGGCGTGTTCTTCCTCTTTATGCTCGGCATCTTCTTCTATACCGCCGCGCTGACCATGCAGGTACTTTGCGGCTGGGATCTGTGGTTCTCGATAATCCTGGTGGCCGTGGCCGTGGGCATCTACACCTACTTCGGCGGGCTGAGCGCGGTGGTGTTTCTCGACTCGATCCAGTGCGTGGTGTTGTTTGTCGGCAGCGGGTTGATCCTGACAATCGCGATGGTCAAGGTCGGCGGCTGGGGCAACCTGATGGATACGGTGCATGCGATGGGGCCGGAGTTCAAGGACCATTTCAAGCTGATCGCCCCGGCGGATTCACCGACCCCGTTCGCCTGGAGCAGCGTCCTGTTCGGCCTGGCGTTCGTGCTCAGTCCGGCCTACTGGCTGGGCAACCAGGCGATTGTCCAGCGTAACCTGGCCGCGCGCTCCGAGTACGAGGCCAAGAAGAGCGTGCTCTGGGGCGGGTTTCTCAAGCTCTTTATCCCGATCATCCTGGTCGGTCCCGGTATCGCCGGCGTGGCCCTGCACTCCGGGCTTGAGAACGGCGACATGATTTTCCCCACGCTGATTCACGAACTGCTGCCTCCGGGCCTGGTCGGGATCGTGTTCGCCGCGTTCCTGGCGGCGCTGATCTCCAGTGTGGACTCCTACCTTACCAGCGCGGCCACGCTCTGGACCAAGGACATTTACCAGCAATTCATTGTCAAGGACGCCTCGCCCCGTCATTACATGAAAGTGGGTAAGGCCCTGATTATCGTCTTCGTGATTATCGGCGTTTCGCTGGCCGGGATGGCCGAGAAGTTCAGCAGCGTGTTCAGTTACATGCAGACCATGCTCAGTATCTTCCAAGGCCCGCTGCTGTCGATAATCTTGCTGGGACTGCTCTGGAAACGAGCCACCGGCAAGGGAGCCACCACGGGCTTGATTCTCGGCGTGGCAACCTCAAGCACGCTGTTCTGGCTCAAGGACGGGATTTTTACCGCGCCCGAGCCGTTTCTTTATATTGCCTGGTGGGCGTTCCTGGTGGGCTTTATTACCACGGTGGTGGTCAGTCTGCTAACCAAGCCCGAGCCTGATGACAAACTGGAAGGCCTGATCTATACGAAAGCGGTTGAAAATAACACCGCTGGAGAAGGGGGTGCGGCATGAAAACCTTTCTGATCGATCTGCTGAAACTCTTTGCCGAGTGGATTTTCGCCCTGAAAACCTTTCTGATCGATCTGTTGAAACCCTTTGCCGAATGGATTTTCGCCCTGGTGGTGGCTGTGCCGCTGCCCGTGGTGCGTTTCTTTTTCCTGGGCATGCTGGCCGTGATTGCGCTCTGGGTTTTCAGCCTGCCGGCCCAGCGTGAGAAGGATGAGGACGGCAACGACAAATCCTGGTACACGGACCTTCGCGTGATGGGTATCGGCCTGCTGGTCCTGCAGTCTATTTGTTACATCATTCTGTAATCCGGTTCCGGCTGTTAGAGGCCGCGTTCCCCGCAGAGTGGGGAGCGCGGCCTTTTTTGTTTTTCTCATGCCGCCTTGTCGCCATCTCCCGGGAACAAGGGATTGCGCCGCCATGCGACCATTTGCTATCTTTGCTCTCGACATACGCGCGTCAAGTTGAACTACCACGGAGAAACCGATGCCCGTCCGCCGGCCGGTCATTATTACCGTCATGCTGCTATTGCGGGTCTCTGTCCTGAATGTTTTCACCCAGGATCAGCAGCCCCAGCCGCCGGACCAGATCGGGAGCTACTACCGCAGGATCATCTCCGATGTCGAGTCGCGGCTGGGGCAGTTCGAGTACCGGCCTTTTCGGGAACGAGGCTCGATCGGGCCGGTCGATCCCCGCTGGACGCAGCTCGGTTTCGTGCCGTTCGTGCGCGCCTGGGGCCGGGCGATCTATCCCAACAGCCTGCCTATGCCGGAAGAAATGGGAGCGGAGGCAGCGATGTTCGCCGCGCCCGGAGAGATCGAGCCGGTATCGTTCTGCCTCCGGTCGCTGGAATCGGAGGTTTCGGGCCTGAGACTGACGCCCGGCGCGCTGGTCAGCCTGGACACCGAGTCGTATATCCCGCCGGATTCGGTCGAGATCGGCGTGGTGGAGTATTTCCCGGTGCGCTGGGGCAAGGGCAGTTCCTCGCGGCTCTGGCGCTGGCACCCGGTCAGGATCTGGCCGGTGGGCCGGTTTCCCGGCAACAGGTTCTGCGTCCGGGAGCCGCCGGGTACGTTCAGGGTGCCGCCGGCTACCACCGTTCAGTTCTGGATCAGGGTCCATACGCCGGAGGATATCCAGCCCGGCGAATACACCGGCAGCGTGTTGGTCGAGCACTGGGGCGGCACCTACCGTCTGCCGCTGACCTTCACGGTCCTGCCGGCCGCGCTGAGACGCCAGGGTCTGCCGCCGTTCGGCGTATTCATCCCCGGTCCGCTCGACCGCTATGCCTGCTGGGACCTGGCGGCGCACGGGATCAGTTCGGTGGCCCGCTGGTACAACCCGGTCCAGCTGCCGTTGCGCTACGGGGAAGCCGGGGTGGAGCCTGATTTCCGTCTCGAGGACATATTCATGCGGAGTCTCGGCGAGGCCGGGATCGACGGGCCGCAGATCGTTTACGTATCCGGCGCCGGGCGCTCTCCGTTCGACTCCTCGCTGGCCGCGGCGGTTATGGGCAGACCGGAAACGGAGCTGGCCTCGGGGGCATTGATCTACGCCCAGACCGTCCAGTTAATCGACAAACACGCATCCTCCGCCGGTTGGCCCCGGCTGGTCTGGGGTCTGCTCGACCGGGCAAGTGATTGGGGCGATGTCCGCGGGCGGATCACCGCCCGCGCCCGCGCGCTGAACAGGGTGATGGGCTACCGGGCGAACATGGTAAGCCCGCTGCTGAGTGCAAATGACGACGAGGTTGTGGAGGACCTGGACGGGCTGATGAGCGTCTGGCTGGTCAGCGACGATGTCCGGCCGGACGAAACCATGCGCCGCTCGGCGGTCTGGGGGTACACTGCGCTGACCCAGCGCGATTCCGCCGGTGCGGCCCGGATGAAACTCGGCTTCGGCGCGTGGCGCGCCCAGCGGGACGGGATGTTTGTCTGGGCTTACAACTGGAGCGGCGGCGGTCACAGCTGGAACGATTTCGACTCGCCGCGGATGGACTGGATGCTGAGTTACCGCAACCTCGACGACTCGTTCCTGCCCACGCCGGCCTGGGAGGGGGTGCGCGAGGGGATCGAGGACCGGTGTTACCTGCGCACACTCTACCAGCTGATCAACAGCGCGCCATCCGGTAGCGCCGCGGCAATCGATGCGCTGCAGTTTATCGAGACAGTCCGGCGGCCGGCATTCGATCTCGCCGCGCTGCCCGCGATCATTCCCGAGGCCGCGCCGCAGTCGAGCGACTCCTCACCCGCCGGCCTGATCCGCCGCGCGCTGGCCGGATATATCATCAGCTTAGCCGCCGAACAGCAGCCGTTCGACTCAGGCCGTTAGCCCGGTTTAGCCCTCCACCTTGCGCTCATCCCCCCGGCGCGGTAAAATTAGGGACTTTGTACCGGGATTAATGATATTTATCCCTTGGAGCAAATGTGACGTCATACCGGTTCGGGGCCAGGGACCTGGTCCATTTCTCGTTTATCACGTTTTTTATCGTGATGGCCGTCCTGCTGGCCGACCGCTACTATCTGGGCGGCCGGGATAGGTTGATCGAGCTGACACCCGAGGCGCTGGACCGTCTCGAAAGCGAGTCTCTCTGGTACGGTATCTACCTCCAGGGCTCGAAAATCGGCTACTCGCGCAACACCACCACCGTGCTCGACTCGACGATTATCTCCACCGATCATACGTTCCTGTCGTTCTCGATGATCGGCAGCCGCCAGGAGGTCAACAGTTACTCGCGGGCGGTGACCGATACGCTGATGCGCCTGCAGTCATTCGTGTTCAGCCTGACTGGCCGGGACACCGACTACGG
>VRUH01000034.1:31828-42844 GCA_019456185.1 Candidatus Glassbacteria bacterium
GGGTTGACGGTAACGTGCTGAACGTGGTGCTGACTGTCGCCGGTGAAAGCCGGGGAGAACGGATCGAGATCGAGGAGCCGCCGCAGCTGCCGTCCACGATCCAGTTGCTGCTCAACGACGAACAGATCGAAGCGGGAGGGCGTTACACTACAACGGTCTTCGATCCCTCGGCGATGAAAAACGTGCCGCTGGTAATCGAGGCGGCCGGGGATACCGTTATCCGTTACGGCGGCGAACTGGTCGAGGTACGGAGGGTGCGCCAGGAGATGAGCGGACTGGAGATTGTGAGCTTTATCGACAGCGCGGGCCGGGTGATCGAGGAACGCAGCGGGATGGGTTACCGCCTGGTGCTGGAGGATGAGGAAACCGCACGCAACGGCGAGTGGAACGACGGCACCACCGACATCCAGAAACTGGTGGCGGTTGAACCGGACCGTCACCTGCCCTACGCGCGGGAGCTGGTGACGCTCAAGGTGGAGATTACCGGGCTGGACGGCGACACCCTGCTGCTCAACGGCGGGCCGCAGAGCTACGACCCGCCGGTGCTGGTCGTACATGGCCGCGGTCCCGACAGGTCCGCGCCGGCCGAGGATATCCTGCCCGAGGTGCGCGACGCGGCCCTGGCGTCGAGCCAGTTCGTGCTCAGCGAACACCCCCGCCTGCTGGAGCTGGCCACCAGCGTCGTCGACCTGAACGCTCCGGACGAGGACAAGATCAGGCAGATTCTCGACTGGCTGGAAGACAATATCGTCGTCAAACCGATTTTCAGTATCCCCAGCACGCTGGAAGTAATGCAGCGGCGCAGCGGCGACTGCAACGAGTTCGCGGTGATGTTCGCCTCGCTGGCCCGCGCTGCCGGAATCCCGACCAGAATTGCGATGGGGCTGGTGTACGTGGACGATGCGTTTTATTACCACGCCTGGTGCGAATGCTACCTGGATCGCTGGGTGGGCGTGGATCCGGTGTTCGGGCAGTTTCCGGCCGATGCGACCCATCTGCGCTTTATCGCCGGAACGATGGACCGCCAGGTGGAAATCCTGCCGCTGATCGGTAAGGTGGGCGTAAAGGTGATCGAGAGCGAGACGGGTCTGGAGGACCTTAGATGATCGAGCTGACCGGGGTGACAAAGAAGTACGGCGAGTTCACGGCCGTGGACGATATCTCCCTGCGGGTCGAACAGGGTGAGCTGTTCGGGTTCCTGGGGCCGAACGGAGCGGGCAAAACCACCACGATCAAGATGATCACGGGTTTGCTGCAGCCAACCGCCGGCACGGTCCGCGTGGCCGGTTTCGACCTGGCCGAGCAGCCGGAAGAGGCCAAGCGGCGGGTGGGCTTTATCCCGGACAGGCCGTTTATCTACAACCGTCTGACAGCGGTAGAGTTCCTGCGGTTCATGGGCGGGCTGTGGGAGATGCCCGCAGCGGAAATTGCGGAGCGCGGCGGCAGGCTGCTGGAACTTTTCGACCTGACAGGCTGGCAGGACGAGCTGGTGGAGAGTTACAGCCACGGGATGCGCCAGAAGCTGATCCTCTCCGGTGCG
The DNA here is from genome assembly GCA_019456185.1 of Candidatus Glassbacteria bacterium. Lineage (NCBI taxonomy): Bacteria > Candidatus Glassiibacteriota > Candidatus Glassiibacteriota bacterium. Next base: position 33,369 of record VRUH01000034.1, read on the forward strand.
CTGCTCCACGACCCGGACGTGATCGTGGTGGACGAGCCGATGGTGGGACTGGACCCGGCCAGTATCCGGCTGGTCAAGGATATTTTCCGCGAACTCTGCTCGCGGGGCCGCAGCGTGTTCATGTCCACCCACACCCTGGCGGTGGCCGAGGAAACGTGCAGCCGTGTGGCGATAATCCAGAACGGGCGGATCAGGGCCGAAGGGACGCTGGAAGAGCTGAGGCATCTGAGCCGCAAGGAAGACAGCGGGCTGGAGGAGGTGTTCCTCAGCCTGACAGCCGGGGAAAAAATAAAGAAGATCGACTGGTGGAAGGGCCGTTGAAAAAACATTCAACGGCCCTGGAATCAAATTTATTAGAAGCTGTTTCATAACAGGAGTTTTATTTCAAACTTGTGCCCATTGGCAGGTAATCTCAAAAATACAACCCCCTGTTTCCCCCTTTTCTAAGGGGGACTAAAATCGTATAACCTCATCCACCGTGCAAAAAAGCCTGAAACCGGACAATTCCCCCTTACCAAAGGGGGTGCCTGCGTAGCAGGCGGGGGTTGTCCCGTTTTAAGGTTATGAAACAGATTCTAGTTTTGTCGCTGTCAAGGGCAGGTGAATCAGCCTTTGGCTGACCCTTGACAGCTATATTCCGCTGGCGACCGTTTTTTCGACACGCTTGTTGGAGGATAAGCCGGAATGAACAAGGCAAAACATCTCAAGCGGCACGGAGTGGGAAGCCGGGGTCGGCTGCTCGCGAGCCGTGCGGGTGTAAGTGGATGCACGGGGTTGTGTTTTTCCTTTTCTCGCGTCCAAACAACCCCCGCCCCCGATTTGGCGGGTAAGGGGGAATTTAATAATGCGTGTAGGGGCGGACCCATGTGTCCGCCCGAAGAGGGCAGGGAATACAGTTTGATTTAGATTCACACTGCTCTTTTGCATTTTGCGCGGGAATTCATCCGCGCAGACCCTCGATAAAACTCTTGATCGCGGCAAGCCCGGCGTCGGTATCCTCTGCGTTGTTGAACGTATCGATCACCTTGCTGCCTACCACGGACACGTCAACCAGGTCCCGCACCTGGGCCACATGCTCGGCCCGGCTGATCCCGAAGCCCAGCGCCAATGGCGTGTCCACCCGGGCGCGCACGTGGCCGATAAAGTCTTTCAACCCGTCAATCTGCTGTTCCCTGGCTCCGGTAATACCCACCCTGGCCGTGCAATAGACAAACCCGCCGGCGTAGCTGCCGATCACCCCGATCCGCTCGTCCGTGCTCGACGGACTCAGGATATAGATCGGGTGCAGTCCCGCGCCGGTGGCGAGTTCGTGATAGTGCTCCATGGGTTCGTCGGGCGGGATATCGGGCACGATCAGGCCGCTGACCCCGGCATTGGCGGAGTCGGTGCAGAAGCGTTCCAGCCCGTAAGTGAACGGGATATTGATATAGGTCATGAACAGCAGGGGCACGCCGCCCATCCGCCGGGCCATCCGCTCGGCGAATTTGAGGCAGTCGGCCACTTTAACTCCGCCCTCGAGCGCGGCCAGGTTGGCCTTGAGGATTGTGGGGCCGTCGGCCAGCGGGTCGGTAAACGGTATCTGCAGCTCGATCAGATCGGCGCCGGAATCGCGCAGGGTGAGCAGGATCCGCTCGCTGGCGGCCAGGTCGGGGTAGCCGACCACGATATGCGCCATCAGGCCGTGCCCTCCCTCGTCGCGGAGCCTGCCCAGCCTCTGGTCGATCATGTTGCTGACGGATTTACTCATCGCCGGGGAACCCTTCCTCGACCTTGCGCGCCAGGAAATCGAGCCATTCCCGGTCGCGGAGCGCCTCGGCCACGATAAAGATGTCCTTGTCGCCGCGTCCCGAGAGGTTGACCACGATGATCTTGTCCCGTTCCATGGTCGGGGCGCGCCTGAGCACCTCGGCCACGGCGTGGGCGCTTTCGAGGGCGGGGATGATGCCCTCGGTGCGCATCAGCGTTTTCAATGCCTCTACAGTCTCCTCATCGGTTGCGCTGGTATAGGTCACGCGCCCCCGGTCGTGGAGCAGGGCGTGCTCGGGGCCGATCCCGGCATAGTCCAGGCCGGCGGCGACACTGTGGGTGGTGAGAGTCTGGCCGTCCTCATCGGTCAGGAAATAGCTTTTGTAGCCCTCGATAATCCCCAGCCGTCCGCCCTGGAAACGGGCCGAGTGCATTCCGCCCGGAATCCCGAACCCGCCGGCCTCCACGCCGACCATCTCCACGGAGTCGTCAGCGAGGAACGGGTGGAACAGGCCGATAGAGTTGCTGCCGCCGCCCACGCAGGCGATCAGGCAGTCGGGCAGGCGTCCCTCGGCCTCGGTTATCTGCTCGCGCACCTCGCGTCCGATCACGCACTGGAAGTCGCGGACAATGGTGGGATAGGGGTGGGCCGAGAGCGCGGAGCCGACCAGCAGATGGGTGGTCTCCAGGTTTTCGATCCAGTTCTTGATACTCTCGTTGACCGCGTCTTTCAGCGTGCGGGTGCCGTAGGTAACCGGCGTCACCGTCGCCCCCAGCTGCTGCATCCAGAAGACATTGGGCCGCTGACGGGCTATGTCCACCTCACCCATGAAAATCTCACACTCAAGCCCGAATTTCGCCGCCACTGTCGCCGTGGCCAGCCCGTGCTGGCCGGCGCCTGTTTCGGCCACCAGGCGTTGCTTGCCCATCCGTCGCGCCAGCAGCGCCTGGCCGAGCACGTTGTTGATCTTATGGCTGCCGGTCTGGCCCAGGCCCTCCTGCTTGAGATAAATCCGCGCCCCGCCGAGTTCTTCGCTAAGATTGTCTGCGAAATAAAGGGGGGTGGGACGGCCGGAGTAGGTTTTAAGCAGGTTCTGGAATTCAGCCTGGAAAGACCTGTCGTCGCGGGCTTCCAGGTAACAGCGCTCCAGTGCCTCGAGCGCCGGAATCAGCATCTCAGGCACGTAACGTCCCCCGTACGGCCCGAAATGCCCGCCGGAGCTGAAACTGTCCAGCTTTTGCGCCATCGACATATCCTCATTGGTATGGTGAATAGAAAATATAGAACAGGGGCGAAGTTTAAGTCAAGCAGACAGAGCGGTCGGCGGATCAATAAGAAAAAGGAGCCGAAAATTCAACTGCCGGAAAATCTGGCCGATAATAGTATCAGGAAGGCAGTGACAGGCACTACAGGCAGAACCACCCGTAACGGAATTCGGGTGTAACATACGGCAGGGAGGCCGACCATGTTCAAGATTGCATTGCAGTTTCTGGCGGATCCGACTTATTTCGCCGGTTTCAGTATCATTATCGGCGTGGCTTACGTGGCAGTCTGGGTTATCTCGCTCAAGGAGATAGTGCGGCCAGCGCCGGAGACCTATTTCCGGCCGGCCCGTCGCGATCCGGAGCTTGACATCCAGGAGCAGCGGCAGAACGGGCAGGTCACTCACCGTCGCAACAACAGTGTGCGAGTGCGCAGGAAATTCGTCACGGACGGTGACAATCAGCCCCGCGGACGGCGTGTTTCCCGGGCTGCTTGAAGCTGGATTTATCGATAGAGCTGGTCCCCCATCTCAGAACCGCCCGCTGGATTATCGAATCCGGTGGGCGGTTTTTTTATCTGCTTCCAATGATGATTGCGGGAGGCTGGATGTTTTATTATCGTTGGTGGCGGAAATTCAATGTTGAACTGATGGAACGGTAAGGGGAATAACATGCAGCAAATCCAGGTGAGAACCTCCGGCAGGACGGAGCTGAAAGATATCACCGCCGAGGTCCAGGAGGCGGTCGGCAGGCTGGGGGTGCGCGACGGAGTGGTGACAATCTATGTGCCGCACACTACCGCGGGAGTGACAATCAACGAGAACGCCGACCCCGACGTGGCTCATGATATACTTAAAGTAATAGATGAATTGATCCCATTTAATCATCCAACATACAGGCATATGGAGGGCAACAGCGCGGCGCATATCAAGAGCAGCCTGGTCGGCTGCAGCCAGAACGTGATTATCGAGGGCGGGCGGCTGCAACTGGGCACCTGGCAGGGGATTTATTTCGCGGAGTTCGATGGCCCCCGTACGCGTAAGGTGTGGGTGACAGCTTGTCCGGCGGGGTAGTTCAGGATATATTTTTCAGATTCAACCCGCTTCGCCGGAGACTGTCAAGCCCGGCCCGGGATTGAGAGTCATCACCCGGGGATTGCCCTTGGCTCTGAACGCCGCGACCATCTTCTCCGGCTCGTGGTGCAGCACGATTATCGTCCCCCCGCCGCCGGCCCCGGCCAGCTTGGCCCCCAGCGCGTCGTGCTCCAGCGCCAGCTCGATAAACTCGTCATTGGCCTTGCCGCTTGCTCCCAGGGCCTGCTGGATCTCGTGGTTGCGGTTCATCAGCCGGCCCAGCTCCTCCCAGTCGCCCAGCAGCAGGGCGCGTTTGCCCAGCCGGGCCAGTTCGCTGATCTCCTTGTAACCATCCACCACCACCGGGTCGCCATCCAGCCAGCGCTCGCGCACGGGCCGCAGCACGCTGCCCGATACCCGCTGCACGCCGGTATGGATCAGCACGAAAGGGAGTTCACTTAGATGGGCGGCCAGCGGCTCGACAGTGGCGAACACCTCTTCGCTCAGGTCGCGGTAGACTTCCTTGGCGCGGAAATCGAGGTAGTTGATCCCGCCGAATACGGTCATGTACTGGTCCTGGTAACCGCACTGGATATCCATGTAGTTGAGTTCGATATAGCGGATTGTCTCGGCCATTTCGTACGGGGTCATCTCCCGGCCCACGAACCGGCAAATCGCGCCGAACACCGCAGCCAGCATCGCTGTTGAGCCGGCCAGCCCGCTGCGGAACGGGATATCGCTCGTGCCCTCGAGGCGGAACTTGCGCTCGGCGATCCTCAGGTAGCGCACCACGCTGCGGGCGATATCGAACACGCCGCCGTCGAGGCGAAGATCCGCTTCGCTTTCGATCGTGCTTTCCTCGCCCCCGAACGACAGCTCGATCCGGTCGCACTCGCTGATGCGCGCTCTGGCCCGTTCGCCCAGGGTACAGGAGATCAGGCTGCCCCCGTAACCGTCGGTGGGATTGCCGATCACGCCGGCGCGAGCCGGCGCCGAGGCCTCGATCATAACTTCCTCGTCAGGTAGTGGCGCAGGGTGTGGCCGTACTTCTCGTCAGCCAGGGCGAAATCGACAAACGCCTTGAAATAACTCTCGTAGTTGCCGATATCGTAGCGGCTCTCTTTCTCGTTCAGCGGCACGGCGTAAACCGGCAGACCCTGGCGCAGCAGCAGCCCGATTGAGTCGGTCAGCTGCAGTTCTCCTCCCTTGTCCGGCATGGTCCTGTCGATGGCATCAAAAATGGCCGGGCTGAACACATAGCGCGCGGCGATTGCCAGGTCGCTGGGAGCCTCCTCCACATTCGGCTTTTCCACCACCGATTTGATCGGAAACACGCCGGGGCTGTGCTCGTCGCCCACTTCCACGATCCCGTAGCGGAAAGCTTCCTCGGGCGGCACCTTTTCGACCGCTATCGTGCAGGCGGCGTCGTTTTTGGCATGCGCTTCGAGCATCCGGTTGATCAGCGCCCCGGCACGGCTGCCGCTGACAATCGAGTCTCCCAGGGCGACCACGAACGAGTCCTGGTCAACCAGACCCCGCGCCAGCCCGATTGCATCGGCAAGGCCGCGCTGCACGCTCTGGCGCACGTAATAGAAGCTGACATTCAGTTCCTGGTACTTCATCTCCTCGATCAGGTTCTTGCGTCCGCTCTTGTGCAGGTGCTCCAGCAGTTCCACGTCTTTGTCAAAATGGTCCTCGATCGAGCGTTTCTTGCTGCCGGTGACAAACAGCAGCTGGTCCAGCCCGGCGGCTTCCAGTTCCTCCACAACGTACTGCACGACCGGTTTCCGGCCCACGGGCAGCATCTCCTTGGGCTGGCTCTTGGTCGCCGGCAGCAGCCTGGTGCCGTGGCCGGCAACCGGGATTACCGCTTTCTTGATACTCATTGGTACGCCTCCGCTTAAGGGGAGTGATCTGTCGTGCGGTTGTTCTCGATTTTTCGATTTCCGGGTGTGGGCTTAGATCGGCGATCTAACCATCTCGGGTACCTGCAAACTTAGACAGGGGGCGGAAAAAATGTCAACGTTTTTAGCCGCCCGCCTCCTTTCGCTGTCGCTTGTAGAGGGTACGGATTTCAAGGAGAAGACTGTCGTAGAGACCGGCCTTGAAATCGGGGAACGTCCACTCGAACACCGACCAGCCGCCCTTGCGGTAGTAGAGGGTCAGGTCGGCCCAGACACCCTGGTCCAGATATATTTTCTGTCCGCCGAACTTGAACGAGGCCAGCACCACTTTCTGGTAGTCCAGCAGACCCGGATCGATATTGACCGTCCGTCCGCCATCCGCACCCGCCAGTTCCCGCTCGATCCGATCCGCGGCCAGCTTGACATCCACCAGCCTTCCGGGTTCCACCAGCTCGCGGTAGGAGATAAAGATCCGCTCCAGCGGCCCGCCCATCTCGTCGCGGTAGAAATCCGTATGGTCGAACGGTACGCTTTGAGATACGAAATCCTCCTCGCCGTGGATTTCACGCAACCGCTGACGGGCCTTGTCGAGCTGCGCTTTGTCGCTGTAAAGGACAGCCATGAACAGTTTGACAGGCTCGACCAGGTGCTTGGCCGGCGGATTGGTTTTCATCTGCGGCCTCCGGCCGGTTTTTCTTTCGCCCGTTCGCTGAGTTCCCTGGCCCGCTCCACCAGCTCGGCGTCGATCCCGAACATCTCCTGCACGCTCGCGCCCAGCCGGTTGCGGATATTCTCGTTGTGCCTGCCGAGTCCCGTGGTGTGGCGGACGCTGTGTTTGTGGACGTAGATATGCGCCTCGCCGGTGGAGCGGCTGAGCACGAGCTGATGGTTCATCGCGGCGCTGAACGAGCGCTCCCAGTGGTATTCGAACACCGGGCCGTCCACCGCGTGCTCGCGGATACGGTAGCGCCAGCGCTTATCGCCGCCGGCGGGAGATTCCGTGTACAGGCTGTAGGAGAGCGGTTCCCCGGCCTCGGCCTCGACAGTGTAGCGGTAGACCCGTCCGGCCAGGGACTTGTGTCCGGAAACCGGCAGCTCCAGCGGCTCGGGAAGCAGGTAGCCGGCGTCGCAGAGAAATTTCCCTCCGCCGAGCCGCACGATCACGGCGCAGTGGATATTCGGCCCGTGGCTCATGTCGCCCAGCGCCCGCCAGCAGTCGAACCCGCAGTGACGAAGCAGGGTGTAGAGGCAGTGGGTCAGCGAAAAACAGGTGCCGCCGAGCCTTGAGCTGAGATAACCTTCCAGCACCTCCGCGGGTGAGCGGAACGAGGGCTTCACAGTTGACGGCTCCCCGATACCCCGGCTGCGGATTATTTTCGAGACATTCTCGTAGGGCAGGTGGGTAAACGCCCGGTAGAGTTGGTGAAGACTGTCCCTGCCCGGCTCGGGGAGAGAATTTATACCGAACTCGCCGAGAAAGGCTTTGGCGCTTCCGGCGAAAAGCTGTCGAGCGGTGCCGCTCAAACGGAATTCTATCCCTGTTGAGATTGACGCAGATTTCCTCCAGCAGTATGTTGACCGGAGCCTGAAAAAGCAATTTTGTTTTTAGAAGTTGTTTGATAACTGGATTTTATTTCAAACTTTCGCCTATTGGCAGGTAATCCCAAAAACACAACCCCCTGTTTCCCCCCTTAATGAAGGGGGACTAAAACCGTATAAGCCCAGCCACCGTACGAAAAAGCCTGAGACCGGACAGGATTCCCCTTACCAAAAGGGGGTGCCTGCGAAGCAGGCGGGGGTTGTCCCGTTTTAAGGTTATGAAACAGCTTCTGGTATCACGGGAATCAGGCGCCCGGAGACAGAAAAGGGAGGAAGGTGTGAGCGCGATCAAGAATGTCCTGTTCGATATCGGCAAAGTCCTCCTGTCATTCGAGCGAGAACAAACTATCAGTGAATTTGCCCGCTACAGCCTCTCGGTTGACGAGAAAGAATTCGGGATCGAGCACGTGTTTGTCGACAGCTACTGGGAACGGATGGAGACAGGCCATGTCAGCCCCGAACAGTATTACGAGAGGTTTTGCGAGGCTAGCGGCTGCGCAATCGGCTTACGCCATTTTGTCCTGATCTGGACAATGAACTTCACGCCGGTTGCGGAGATGATTGCCTACGGCCGCGCCCTGGCGGAAAAGTACAACATCTATTTTTTCTCCAACACCGACCCGATCCATATCCCTCCGCTCTATAACCGGTTCCCGTCGCTGCTGTTCTTTCGCGGGCAGGCGCTGTCGTGGGAGCTTGGAGTCCGCAAGCCGGACCCCGAGTTTTTCCGCCGCGGCCTGGCGAAATTCGATTTGGACCCCCGGGAATGCCTGTTTGTCGACGACCGTCAGGAGAACGCGGAAGCGGCCGCCCGGCTGGGTATCCGCTCTGTGGTTTTCAGTAGTCCGTCCCAGGCGATCGCCGAGATGGACGCTGTCCTCGCCGGCTCCTGAATTATCGGGCTAAAAAACGGTCGCCCGGCAGAGCTGCGAGCTTGCCCAATCGGGTAAATCCTTGTATATTATACAATCTATCTCGATCCGGCCCGCGATTGCGGCGCGGATGCGCTGTCGTTTGAAAGTATTATTTTTGATGGAGTACAGATGAACGCCGAGCTGAAACAGGCCATTGACGGATTTAAGCAGAGGGTGGAAAACCTCAGAGGTTATCTTTGACCTGGAGGATAAGGGAGAGAGGGTAAAAGAGCTGGAGGCCGAAATGGCCCGGCCGGAATTCTGGGACGGCCAGGAGGCCGCGCGCAAGGTGATCGACGAGGTAAACGACCTCAAGCGCTGGACCGAACCGATGGCCGGGTTGACGAAACAGGTGGAGGACCTGGTAGAACTGGTGGAACTGGCGGAGGACGATGACGAGGGGATGCTTGCGGAACTCCGTCGGGATCTCGCGCAGGCGGAAAAAAAACTCGATGAACTCGAACTGCGGCACATGCTCTCCGGCAAGGATGACCGCCGCAACGCGATCCTGACCATCCACCCCGGCGCCGGCGGCACCGAAAGCCAGGACTGGGCGCAGATGCTGATGCGGATGTACTCGCGCTATGTGGAGATCAAGGGCTTCAAGAGCGCCCTGCTCGACCTTCAGCCGGGCGATGAGGCCGGGATCAAGAGCGTCACTCTGGAGGTCAAGGGCGACTACGCCTACGGGTACATGAAAGCCGAGAAGGGCGTGCACCGGCTGGTGCGGATCAGCCCGTTCGACGCCAACAGCCGCCGGCATACCTCGTTCGCCAGCGTGTTTGTCTATCCTGAGATCGATGAGGATATCGAGGTGGAGATCGAGGAGAAGGACCTGCGGATCGATACCTACCGGGCCTCCGGGGCCGGCGGCCAGCACGTGAACAAGACCGACAGCGCGGTTCGGATCACCCATCTTCCCACCGGGATTGTCACCCAGTGCCAGAACGAGCGCAGCCAGCACCGCAACCGCGAAA
>VRUH01000035.1 GCA_019456185.1 Candidatus Glassbacteria bacterium
GCACACCGGGTTGAGTCCGGGGTCGCGTGATCCGGTCAGCTTATCCAGTTTCTCGCGGATTTCGCCGCCCTCGGCAATCAGATCTTTCAGGCGGTAGAACCTTTCCTGGAGTGCCCGGATGAAGACCTCGCCCAATGCCGACAGTTCTCCCGGCCCCCACCCCTCAACCCGCACCTTGCCCAGCATATTCTCCAGATAGTCGGCGTACTGGGGGATAAAAACGTCCAGCGGGCTGATCACGTCGGCGAACGTGCCGGTGAAATCCGCCAGCACGATACTGGTCGGCACCCTCGGGTCACTGCCCTTGAACTGCAGCAACTCGTCACCATCGCCGAAAAACACGACCCCGGTGTCAGGCTCACAGCGCCCCACGAATATATTCAGCACCGCCTCGGTGCCCAGCAGCTCAGCCTGCGCGTTAACAAAACCCTCGTGGCGGTAATAGTCGTAAGACACTTTATCGGTAGCCAGGCCCTGGATGTATGGCCGGTTGAAATAGGTAACCGGTACGGTTCCGATACCCGTCAGGTTCTCATTACGGCTGAGATGCAACACCACCGGCGTATTCGCGCCCAGCAGGCTCAGGATCTCGCGGCGGTCGAACGTATACTCAAGGTAGCCCGCGGCCATGTTCTTGGCCTCTTCCAACTCGTAATCCCGGTTGAGGTAGTAGAGCACGTTGCGGTAGACTTTACGCAGGATTCTGATCTGCTCCTCCGTGCTGTCCTGCTGCTTCAGCACGGCGATAAACACCTCGCGATATGAGCCCGCTGCTCGCTTGGTGCTCTGGCTGCGCATCAGCCGTCCCAGGTTGATATACTCCAGTTTGCCGTAGCAGCGGATGAAGTCGTCAAGCAACTGGCTGGCTGAATCCTCGATATGCTCGTCCTCGACCATTTTCCCATCGACAATCCGGCAGCCGGACAGCCAGTGGATATTCATGTTGAACTCTTCGCTGATCCCCAGCATCGATTCCTCGGTGGGCGGGATCTCGCTGAGCTCCGCGTACATCTCGTTGCGCCAGGACGGGTTGTTGGGGTCGTCGTGATGCAGGGCCGAGGGGACTGCGGCGCGGAAATTTTCGAGAGCCTGGTCGAACAGACGGGCCGCGCCCTCCTGCTGCTGCGCTCCCCATCTGCGGCAGCGCTTGAGGTAGCCGCCAAGTTCCTCGAACAGCGAAAAATCGAACCGCTTCCCGTCTTTGGCGAAAAAATCGAGTTCACGCACGTAGTTGTTGCTGCGCCGCTGATAAAGGTCGACAATTTCCAGTACGCGTTCCCTGAATTCAGCCTGCTTGCCGATAACATCCCTGATCTCGGCGAATTTCTGTGGCGTAACCAGACGGCCGCCGCTCTCGATCTTGTAGTAGTAGCGGTTGGCCGTGCCCACGCTGACCATCGAAAGACGGATCTGGTCGATAATCTCCTCGACCGTGAAATAGCGCGGGGTCATTTTCCAGCTTTCACCCCGCAGCTTGAACGCCTCGCGGACCTTGGGGTCGCGGCGGCCGGTGAACCGGATCATCGCAGAGGGCACCACCTCGCGCAGCAATTCCCCGGCGCGGAAACAGCGGTCCATGTCGTCGGGGATCGAGCGCACCATCACATGCTCTCCGCGCGAGACCAGGGCCACGAGGTCGTCGAAAACTTCCTGCTGACTGTCCTCGTCCATCGCCCTGCCGGATTTACGCTGGTACTCCTCGATAAAATCCATCGCCAGGGTAACATGCAGATCCTGGCCGACGATCATGCTGTTCAACGAGGGGAACACGTCGCCCATGTGGTATTTAAGGTTACCGCAGCTGTCGCGTTCCAGCGGGTGGGGGCCGTAGAGGGTAAGCTTATCGTAGGATGTAACCTTCATTAATGCGCAGTTTTTCCGCTCCCGAGCGGCTCGGGAAAGCTGATTGAACAACTGTTGGCTCAGGCACGCTGAAAGATATAGTGACTGATATTCTGGCGCTGCTCGTCGGTGACAGCCCTGGCCAGCGCCTTCTTGAAATACTCCATCGCCTCCGCGTAGTCGCCGCCCTCCTCCATCACGATCCCGATATTGACCAGGTTGTCCGCCACCTGCTCGTCGAGGTTCAATTTCTCGGCCAGGTTGAGGCTTTTCTCGAAAAACTTCATCGCCTTTTCCCGGTTCTCCCTGATCCGCTCGATTTCACCCGCGCTGGTCAGGGCGTCGCACAGCATCTTGAAATCCCTGGCCTCGCCGGCGAGTTTGCTGCAGGTGCTGAAGTGGCTGAACGCCTCCTCGAGCATCCCGGCCAGGTATTCAACCTGGGCCAGCTTGTACACGTTGCGCAGACGGCAGTCTTTTTTCTCATCCTCGCCCATACCGGCGTTGTCCAGCATCCCGATCAGTTTGCCGTAAAGCTCCACGGCGGCTTTGCTGCTGAACTGGCGTGCGCACTGGTCGCCGGCGGACTCCAGGTAAAACACCGCCTTGTCGGCTTTATCACCCTTCTCGAAATGGAACGCCAGCCGGTAGTGCTCGTCCTTGGGTACTTCCTTATCGCCGTAAATATCCTCGATACATTCCCCCAGCAGTCCGTGGAGGATTGTCTTGTTGTAATTGAGCAGCGTGTTGTAGCACACTTCGCTGATCAGCACGTTGGCGAACACGTGGAACCCGCTGTCGCCGTCACCGCCGCGCGAGACGATCATTCGCGCCTGTACAAAATTATCCAGCAACTCATCCAGCTGATCCCGGTCCCCTCCGGCGCGGCCGTGGAGATCGCCCAGCAGCGCGGTGCTGAACTCCATGCCGGTAACGCTGGCCTCGAAGAGCAGCTTGCGCGCCTCCTCGTCGAGCTTGTCGATCCTGGTCTGCACCATCCCGTGGATCGAGTCCGGCAGCTCCACGTCCTCCTCCTTGGGATTGACCACCCAGACCGGGCTGCCCTCCTGGACCTCCTCCTGAATCAACACTTCCCTGTCGATCAGGGAAAACGTGATCTCCTCGATATAGAACGGGTTGCCGCCTGATTTCTCGAAGATCAGTTTCGCGAGCCGGTCGGTGAGGATCAGCCCTTTGAGCATGCCCTGCACCATGCCGGTAGTCTCTTCCCGAGAAAGCGGCAGGATCACGAGCTGGTAGAAATTGTCGCCTTCCCGCCATTTTTCCGACGGGACATAGTCGGGCCGGTACATGGTGACAAACAGGGTGGGACGGACCGGCTGGAGGTTGTCGAGCAGGAAATCGATCAGTTCGCGGCTTAGCTCGTCTAGCCAGTGGAGGTCGTCAAGCAGGAGGTACATCGCCTCGCCCTCGCCTTCGAGCGCTGATGAGGCTTCGAGGAAGATACGGAGCGAGGTGAAAATCAGTTCCTTGAGCTCGTCGGGCTTGATCCGCTTGATCGCTTCCGGATCGCGGGGCACGCCCAGCAGGTAGGCCAGATAGTCCTCGTGCTCGTCGAGACGGGCGCGGGTCTGCTCGCGCTCGCCCTCGTCCAGCAGCGCCAGGGTCTTGAGGCGCTCGCAGGTTTCCTCCCACTTCCGCCGGACTGTCTCGACCGGATCGCCTTCGCTGACTCCCATCAGGTTTTTGAACACGCTGACAAACACCCAGTAGGGAGCGTCGGCGTAAGAGATTGTCTTGCCCTTGAGCAGAAGCCCGCGGGGGCAGGGACCGCGGGTCAGGAACTCGTGGACCATCCGGCTCTTGCCCATCCCGCCGTCGGCGCTAAGGCCCGCCACCTTGATCCGCTCCGGTCTGCCGCCGGAGAAATAGTCCTCCATGAATTTGCCGAGCGCTGCCCATTCGCTTTCACGGCCCACATAGGCCTTGCTCTTGGCCAGCGTGTCGCGCTCCCAGCGCTCGACCCGCTCCTTCAGCACCCCGTGGACCCGGAACACCTGCAGGGGCTTGCTCTTGCCCTTGACCGAGATCGGCTCCAGTTCCTCGCAATCGAAAATATCGCCGGCCTGCTCGCGCGTATTTTCACTGACCATGATCGTGTTGACTTCGGCACTGGTCTCCAGGCGGCTGGCGGTATTGACCGTATCGCCCATCACCGTGAAATCCTTCTCGCCGCGGTCGCCGAGTTCACCGGCCACCACCAGCCCGGAGTTGATCCCGATCCTGCAGCCCAGGTTAATGCCCTTGGACTTCATGATCTTGTTGACGTGGTCCATCTTGCCCAGCATACCCAGCGCGGCGCGCACCGCACGCTCGGCGTCGTCCTCGCTGGCCTTCTTGGCGCCGAACAGGGCCATGATGCAATCGCCGATATACTTGTCCACCATCCCGCCGTAGCGCACTATCTCCGAGGAGAGCACCTTGAACACGTTGTCGATAATCTGGGTCACTTCCTCGGGGTCGAGCTTCTCGCTCATCGCCGTGAAGCCCTTGATATCAAGGAACAGCACGGTAACGTTCCGGCGCTCACCCTTCTTGAGCGTAATCTGCTCGCGGCGGTCCTGCTCGCGGTCGGTGAACAGCTTGTCCATGTCGGTTGTGAGCAGCTGCGACCAATCATCCTGTGACATGGGGGTCTCCTTGCGGGGAATGCGATGCCAACGGGTACGCGTGCTACTCATTATTCATTTAACAGAACCAACCGCATCATCCCATTCTTTATATTTATCGATAAGGCTTTTCAGATACGCCCGCACAACTTTGAATATCTTTTTCAAGAAACTCTGCTTTCGCCTCTACTAACCTTAAATCAAGCTCTATCCTCATGATTCGTTTCCATAAGACACAACCCCCTGTTTCCCCCTTTACTAAGGGGGACTAAAACCGCAAAAACTCGTACGCCATGCAAACAAAATACATACTTTGTAGCCAGCCATTTACCTTAGTCAACAAACTTAATAATTCCTAACACTTTACCGGTAAAACAAAGATCGAAAAATTCCCCCTTAGAAAAGGGGGTGCCCGCGTAGCGGGCGGGGGTTGTTTCTTAAATACCTAAATCTTTTTTCTTTTCCTCGAATGCGTCAATCACAAGTTCCAATTGGCTGACTACTCCCTGAATGTTGCTTTTTGCGTCCTTGTCGAGAAAACGAATGACTTTCATGCCTAAAGACTCCAGAAATCCCTGTCGTGCCTTGTCTTGCTCCAGCCGTTTATCGTGGCTGGAGCCATCAATTTCTATCACCAGATGAAGATCATGACAAAAGAAATCTACTATAAAATCACCGACAGGCTTCTGTCTGGCGAATTGATAACCGCGAAGTTTGCGTGCCTTTAACTGTTCCCAAAGTAGTACTTCCACCAGAGTACTATTTTTCCGGAGCTTACGTGAGAGGGTTTTGAGCTTGGAGTTGTAGTGAATTTTCAATTTGACCCTCTTAAAAAGCTAACAACACCCCTTCTCACTCCTTCAGCGCGCAGAGTTCCGAGCACATGGTGCACAGGTTCTCATCGGCCGGCCTGCTCATCGCCCGCATCGTGCGGGCCAGCTCGGGGTCGATCGCCAGCTCGTACATTTTCTCCCAGTCGAGCGCCTTGCGCGCGGTGCTCATCGCCCTGTCCCAGTCGGCCGCGCCGGGCAGGCCCTTGGCCAGATCGGCGGCGTGGGCGGCGATCCGGCAGCAGATCACCCCGGTGCGGACATCCTCCAGGGTTGGCAGGCGAAGGTGCTCGGCCGGAGTGACATAGCAGAGGAAGTCCGCCCCGGCGGCCCCGGCCACTGCTCCGCCGATAGCCGAAGTCAGATGGTCGTAACCGGGGGCAATATCGGTCACCAGCGGTCCGAGCACGTAGAACGGCGCGCCGTCGCAGAGCCTTTTCTCCAGTTCGATATTGAGCCGCACCTGGTCGAGCGGTACGTGGCCCGGCCCCTCGACCATCGACTGCACACCCGCCTCGCGGGCGCGCTGGACCAGCTCGCCCAGGACCATCAGTTCGGCAACCTGCCCGCGGTCGGTTGCGTCGGCGATCGAACCCGGCCGCAGCCCGTCCCCCAGGCTGAGCGTGACGTTATACTCCGCCGATATTTTCAGGATTTCATCGTAATAGGTGTAGAGCGGGTTTTCCAGGCCCGTAGCCCTCATCCAGCGGTAGAGGAACGACCCGCCGCGGCTGACTATCCCGGTCACCCTGCCCTGCATGTCTATTTGACGGACGCCCTCGCGGGTCAGGCCGCAGTGGACGGTGATGAAATCCGCGCCCAGACGGCAGTGTTCGCGCACAACCTCGATAAAGTCCTCTTCGCTCACGGCGTCGAAACTGCACCCGCGCTCGACAACTTCGACCGCTAATTTATAAATCGGCACGGTCCCCACCGGAACTTCACTCTTTTCCAGGGTCAGTTTCAGCATCCGCTCCAGGTCCGGACCGGTCGAGAGGTCCATCACAGCATCTGCGCCGGCCTCGATAGCCGCCCGCAGCTTGCACAGCTCCTCCTCCGGCGTACCGGCGTCGCGGCTGGTCCCGAAATTAGCGTTGACCTTCGTCCGGGTGTTCTCGCCCACGGCGGTCGGACGGACTATTCCGTCGCGAAGGCGATTGCCCAGCACCACGGTCCGTCCACGGGCCAGGGAATCGGCCAGCTGTTTTGCATCAAGCGGCTCGTTAACGGCCGCCTGCCGGATCATTTCCTCCGGCACGGAAAAATCCCATCGCTTTTCCATCTCCACGTCTCCACGTAAAAAGCCCACGCTCACGCCGCGGCGCAGGCCGATTAACTCCACCCTGAGGAAGACAACTTAAAGCAGCTCTATCTGGTACTGTCCCAGCCCCTTCTTACGCACGAGCTGCAGGGAATCGAACGCCTGTTCCGGCGCCATCTTGAATACGATATCGGGCACCAGGCTTTTTTTCATGCATGCCTGGTAGAAATCCTTCAGCGGGAAACTGCCGGCGCCCAGGGGCAGGCGCTCGCTGTCGCGTACCCGGGCATCGCTGAGATAAACCAGTTCCAGCCTTCCGCCGAGCAGGTTGACCCAGCTGGTGATTTTTTTCTTACTGAACGCATACGCCCCGGCAACGTCGAGGCAGACGCCGCAGAGTTCGGGCGGGAGACCATCGAGCAGACGGAGCTGGATTTCCGGCTCGTCCTCGAACATGTTGGCGAACAGCACGCGCACGTCCAGCCTGGCGGCGTAGTCGAGCACGCGCCGCCAGAGCGGCCGGCAGACCTCGAACCACTGGTCCAGCACCCGGGCGTGGAGCAGGGTGTTGTAACCGGTGAAAAAGGTGACGAACTCCGCCTCGAGGGCGGCGGCGATATCGAGCGTGCGGATGTAGAGCTTCTGGGTGTGCTCGCGGATATAGGGATCGAGACTGCCGGGCGCCAGGTCGTAGAACGGCCCCTGAACGAGACGGCCGATCCCTTGCTGGCGCAGGGTTCGTCCAAGCCGGGAAACAGCCGGCAACTCACAGACTTTCAGGATCCACTCCGGGTCGTTAAGCTCGAATTCCACTCCCATGCCTGCTTCGCCCAGCTGATCGATCAAGCCTGTTACCGCGGCGTAAGGCGCCGAAATAAAATAGTCGAGCTGGCTGGCGGTCATCCTTTCTCCCTCCCAAGGGCTGCACTCAGCTTTTTTTCAGCCGATTTCGGGGGCAGGCCGCTGGCGCGGATCAGTCTGTCGTGGAAATCCTTGAGAGAAAACTCTTTACCGAGCGCCTTGCGGAACTTGCCGCACCACTTTTCGATCATCAGCCTGCCGGCCAGCGCTCCTACCGATGAGGCCGGGGCAGCCGCCAGCGCGCTCACCACCTGCCAGGCCTGTTTCTCGCTTATCGCGGCGCGTCCGGCAAGTTCATTTACCGCCCGCTCCTCTTTCATCCCGCCGGTATGGATGTCCAGGTCTATCAGCACCCGCAGCGCGGCCAGCAGCCGTCCGTGGTGGTTGAGCAGGTTGAGCAGCTGCTCGTCGTCGAAAGCCCCGCTGCCGATAGTCGCACCCAGGATGTAGGATTCCCAGCCGGCCTCCAGTACGCTGCCGCGTGCCAGGTACGCCAGCCGCTCGCCGCAGTGACGGCGTCGCTGGACGAGGAACGTGTGCCTGCCGGGGTACACCTGACGGATAGCTGTCGCCAGGGCGTTGACCCGCGAATGGGCCGGCAGCAGGCGCTCACGGTCCTCATCAGCCGGCTGAGTTACGCAGAAACAAGCTATCGCCTCAGACTCGAAATGCGGAGGTTCGATATAACCCGCCACCGGCAGTATCGAGGTCTCGAACTCCGGTGTCTGCACAATTTCCAGTTTTCCCCCCGACGGCAGGGTCACCAATCCCGCGGAGCGGACCCGGCCGGCGACTTCATTGATTATGCCTCGCCAATGCTCAAGCAGGTTATCCGCCGCGGGCAGTTCGCTGTCCCGGGCCAGAGCGCTCCGCCAGTCTTTGGAGCCGCTGATTCCGGCGGCCGTTTCCTCAAGCCGGGCCAGTGCCCGATCGACCTCCTCCTCGGCCAGTTTGCGAAGGGAGCCGGTGTTTAAATCGAGCTGGTGCTCGTGTTTGAGCAGGAAATCGAAAATATCCTCGCCCGCGGCGCAGACCCCGTCGCTGCGGGGCTGAGCCTCCTCGATCAGGAACTCCACGAAATCCTCGAACGCTTTCAGGGCCTGGCTGCTGTACTTGCCGATCACGTTTTCCAGCTCCGGAACCTCGCGGGAGAGGATACCGGTAATCCGGGCCAGATAGTCCCTGCCGCGGGCGCTGATCTCGACCGCGCGGATCGTCAGGATGTGGGGCAGATTCCCCCCGTAGCTCAGGTTAAGCCGGCCCTCGGTCAACACGCGAGGAATCTCGCGGAGGCGGTCAATCGCCCTCAGGGCGCGGAAATGGTACGGAGCGTTGGAGCGGGCCACAAGCTGGTAAACACCGTAGAGCGCCAGGCGGGGGTAAGTGGTGGCGTCGCGGTCGAGACTGGAGAAATCCACCTCCATGTTGATTCCCACCCGCAGCGCGCATTTCAGGTGCTGCACTTCGGCGGCCAGTTTACCCCTGACTTTGAGAGATTCCAACTGCTCCAGGTACTCCCGCTTCTTTTCCAGTTTTTTGCGGCGGGACACCTGATCCAGTTTTTCCAGCATGTCGTCGTAGCGATGGATCCCGGCGATAGTAGCTTCAACTGGGTTTTCACGCCAGAGGAACTCGAGAATATCGTCAATAACCTGCCCGGCCTCAGTGGCCATTCAATCTCCTTAGGGTACCGGTAAACTTTGCTTCAAATAAATTCAATCGTGTAGCGGACATTAACTCTCGAACCGGCCTTGACCCGCGGCTCGAACCTGACCAGGTTCGATTCCAGCTTTTCCCAGTCGTGGGAACTGGCCGTAATCTTCCAGTCGCCCGGAATCGGTTCATCAATCTGCACGGTGACCGTGATATCCTTCGTGTTGATCAACTCGATCTCAAGCGTTACCCGCCGCAGCCGGTCGGTGGGCCGCTGGAAATCCAGCTGGCGACGCAGACCCTTGACGTCGAACGCCCTGCCCGCCGAGACAGTCACCTTTTCGCCCGCCGGAGTGTGCCCGATCCGGTCCTCGCCGGCAAACCACGTGGTTCCGCTGGCATCCTTATCGTACACCCGGACCAGTCCGGCGGGCAGGGGCAGGTCTTTATCGTCCGCTCCGCCGGAGTGCCACTCCAGGATAACATCGGCCGGTACCGGTTCCCGCTGGGGGCGCACGGGAGCATGGAAATAGCGCGACGAGCCGCTGAAGCGGTAAATCTTTTCGACTCTTATCTGCCGAGCGGCAAAGAGTTCGACCTGTTTCACCTGGTTGTGCAGCAGGTCCATGCGGTGAGGCAGGTCGTAGCGGTAGTACTCGAACTGTGCCTGCGGCGGCATGCCACCCATGTCTGCCTTGGCCGCCAGCGAAGCTCTCATCTCTATCATTTCCGGAGCGAAGGCGTACTGCTGGCGCGAGGCGCGGTTGATACTGCCGGCGATCAGATGGAGCCGCGCATTCCTGAAATCGGCTCCGCTGCGGTTGTGCAGGCTGACCCAGCCGCTCAGCACCGCCCGGCCCTCACCCGGCCCGAGAGTCAAGACATACTCGCTCTGCCAGGAGAGTCCGTTGGTCAGGTAACTCAGGCCGATATCCCTGGTTCCCGCGCTTCCGGATTCGAGCAGCCAGCTCAGGACCGGTTCGGCCACAAGACCTTCGGGGAGTTGGGGCAAAATCAGTTTCCCGCCGGGTTCGAGCAGCACCTCGCCGTCCACTTCCACCACCGGACCGCCGTCGTTTGTCAGCAGGACAGCCTCCCTGCGCTCAAGTTCGCCGGTACGCTCGTTTTCCCGCTCGATCAGCACCTTGCGCCCAATATATGCCTCGAGCAGGTTGCTGCGGTTGAGCGGGTTGTACAGGTAGCGCTGCTCGATCAGCTCGATACCCCCGCCCGGCTCGGCAATCACCGAGGAGGGCAGCAGCATCCGTCCGATACCGGCCAGGCGAAGGTCGAACTTTCCATCCGGCAGATTGACCCTGCGCGTTTCGCGAACCAGGGCCAGATTGTCGTTGTAAACAACCAGGCTGAGTTCTTTCCTGTCCGCAGCGCCGGAAACCACCGCTGGTTCCGCAGGCACGCCATCCGCAACTCCTACCACACTCAGCAACGCGGCAATCAAGATTCCTGTTGGCCTGAACACTGAATCTCCACGGCTGGAATCACTGGATCGCCCAGTGAGCGCGGGGGGCGATCAGTCAGCTTGAAACGGGGAAATCGCGACCACTTAAAGGTATTCAACTCCACCCCGTACTGTCAACTCATAAGCATCCCTCTAGCCCGGCATGCGGGGTATGAAAAGGTCCTTGAACACCTTGGTGAAATAGCGGTCAGTCATGGTCGCCAGGTAATCGCGCACCTTTACGGGAGCCCCGGTATCTGCCAGGTAGCTTGCCGAGCGGTTGTTCAAAAAGTGCCGGTAAATGATCGAGCCGGTGCGTTCTTTTTCGAGATCAGCGAGGAAGTGCTCGAACATCGCGCGGAATGCGTGCTCGATCCGCTGTTTCTCCTTGCGGATTTCCGGGTGGGAATAGATCCGCAGATAGTTGAACTCGCGAAGGCGGCTGAACGCGTCGAGCACCGGGGCGCTCAGCCGAACCGTGTCCTCTGCCAGACTGGCCTCCACCAAGTCGCTGACCAGGGAGTCGATAATCTCGCTGTTGCTGCTTCCCAGGGCGTCCGCCAGATCGGCCGGGATATCGCGGCTCTCGATAATTCCGATCCGGATTGCATCCTCGATATCCTGGCCCACGTAGGCCACTGTATCGCACATACGTACCACGCACCCCTCGAGGGTGGCCGGAATCATCTCCGGTTTTGAGCCAGTCGCGCAGCCGGCCACATAGGCCTCGATATCCGCCTCCGTGCGCTCCCGGTGTGGCGGCAGCGGCCCGAGATCCGCCTCGCCGTCGTGGAACAGGATCCCGTCGCGGACCTGGAAGGTTAGATTCATGCCGCGGTTGGTATTGGCGAGGCTGTCGACGTAGTAGAGGCTGTGGACATTGTGGTGGAAATGGCCGATCCCGAAGCTGTGGCAGAGCGAATCGAGAAACATCTCCCCATCGTGGCCGAACGGCGGGTGGCCGAGGTCGTGGCCCAGGGCCACCGCCTCGATCAGGTCCACGTTCAGCCGCAGCAGCCGGCCGATAGTACGGCCGATCTGGGAGACCTGCATGCTGTGGACAGCCCGGTTGGTGATATGCTCATCGAACTGGGACGCGAAATAGACCACCTGGGTTTTGCCCACATAGCGACGGAAACCGCCGCTGTAGAGAATCCTGTCCCGGTCGCGGGCGAACGGGCTGCGGAAATCCTCGTCCTCCAGCGGCCGGGTCCGTACCGCGGCGGCGTGGGGAGTTGCGAACGGGCTGAGCCGGCTGTCGCGGTCGATCAGGATCTGCCTGCTGAGTTCCATCAGTTTTTCGTGCGCCACGCCGCCTCCACGCGTCCCGGCATCCTGCCGGCACCAGCCAATCCCGACAGATAGAGAATGACAAGAAATATCGACCGAAACTTCTAAGATACTTCGTTTCGACCCCTCCATCAAGACGGACAGCCCGGTCTCCCCGAGCTTTTCCTTGACACGGCAGGCTTCCCCGGCCTATAGTCGGTGTCACACGCAAGGCACGGATAGTCCCTTTCCGCACACATCTCAACAACATCGGGCCATGAATCAACTCGATACCGACAGTTCATTGCGACCCACCGTCGGCCTGGTGCTGGGACCGCTGCTGTTTGTCCTGCTGCTCTGCCTGCCCACTCCGCAGGGACTGGAGCCCGAGGCGATGAGGATGGCCGCGGTGGCCGCCCTGATGGCGGTCTGGTGGATCACCGAGGCGATCCCGATTCCTGCAACCGCTTTGCTCCCCCTGCCCCTGTTCCCCCTGCTTGGCATCATGGCCGCCCGCGCAACCCCCTTGAGCTACGCCGACCGGATGATCTACCTGTTTTTCGGCGGGTTCACAATCGCGATCGCCATGCAGAAAGTGGGTCTTCACCGGCGGATGGCCCTGCACATCATCCGGGCGATCGGCTCCAGCCCCAGCCGTCTCCTGCTGGGCTTCATGGTCGCAAGTTCCTTTCTCTCGATGTGGATCTCCAACACGGCCACGGCAATGATGATGCTGCCGATCGGGATGGCGGTGGTGCTGCAGATGTCCGACACGGGCGACAGCGTAACCGACGAGCAGTTCCGCCGCAGTTTCGGGCTGGTGCTGATGCTGGGAATCGCCTACGCTGCCAGTATCGGCGGGATCGGCACGCTGGTGGGCACCCCGCCCAATATCGTGATGGCGGGATTCGTGAAGCAACTGTTCCCCGACGCGCCGGAGATTAATTTCCTGCAGTGGATGCTGCTCGGACTGCCGGTTGTGGTCACATTCGTACCGATCGTATGGCTTTACCTGGTCCGCAGGGGATGCGGAGTGCATTTGCGGGAACTGGGGGGGGCCGACAACCGGAGCGGGGCGGCCTACATTGCCGAACAGATCAGGAAACTGGGACGGATGCGCTGGGGAGAGAAAGCGGTGCTGACCGTGTTCGCTCTCACCGCCCTGGGCTGGATCTTCCGCAAGCCGATCAACCTGGGTTTCTACTCCATCTGGGGACTGACCGAGGCGTTTCCGCTGATCGACGACAGCACGGTGGCGATGACGATGGGGCTGTCACTGTTCCTGATCCCCACCGGGCGGGGCAGCGGCCAGCGGTTCCTGCTCGACTGGAAAACCGTGAACGAGGGAATGCCCTGGGGGCTGCTGATCCTTTACGGCGGCGGGTTCGCGCTGGCACGGGGAATGGAGGCCACGGGCCTGGCGCTGTGGCTGGGCGGGCAGCTCACCTGGCTGGGCAGCATGCCGGTGCCGGTGATGATCCTGGCGACCTGCCTGATGGTCACTTTCCTGACCGAGATCACTTCCAACACGGCCACGACCACGATGCTGATTCCCGTGCTGGCCACGGCCGCGGTGGCGATGGGTACCCACCCGTACCTGCTGATGATCCCGGCCACGATCTCGGCAAGCTGCGCGTTCATGCTGCCGGTGGCCACTCCGACCAACGCGGTCGTCTTCGGCAGCGGCTGGGTGCGGATCCCGGAGATGGCGCGGGCGGGCCTGTGGCTGAACTTTATCGGGGTGGCGCTGGTTACCGTGATAGTTTACACGGTGGGGCTGGCCGTGTTCGATATCAATCCGGGCGTGGTGCCTGAGTGGGCGAGCCATATGGCGGGCGGGCGTTAACCGTATCCGGCTCTCTCGAGATTGCACCAGCTCATTCGGCCCCGAAATAAAAAGGGCCGCGGTATGCCGCGGCCCTTCGTTTTGCTCATAAAGCATTTGAAGCTGTTTCATAACTGTAGTTTTACTTTGACTTTCGCCCATTGCCGGGTAATACCTGAAAACACAACCCCCTGTTTCCCCCTCTATTATACAATGGTGACTAAAACCGCATTACACCATCCTCTGTATCAAAAAACCTGGGACCGGACAATTCCCCCCCCCTTAGCAAAGGGGGTGCCTGCGAAGCAGGCGGGGGTTGTCCTGCCTTAAAGCTGCAAAACAGCCTAGCTGCTCAACTCCAGCATTTTCTCGATCGGACCGCGGGCTTTCTCGATTATCTCCGGCTCCAGATTTACCTCGTATTGAGCCAGGTCTCCACCGGTGTCGATCCGGTGCAGGATATCGAGGATACCCTCCAGGGTCATCTTGGCCATCCACTGGCAGCGCACCGAGCAGGCGGTGGCGAACTGCACGCCGGGGAACTCCTGAGAGAGATTGGAGGTCAGCTCGCACTCGCTGGCCACGAACGCCTGCTCCAGCGTGCCCGCTTTCACCCGTCCGCCGATATCCCCGCTGATCTGGCTCGTACTGCCGTAGAAGTCCGCCTCGCGGAGCACCTCGGGACGGCATTCCCAGTGCGCGTAGATCAGCCGGTGCGGGTGTCCCCGGGGGATATCGAAAGTTTTGCGTATGTTCAGCAGGTCGTCGATCGTGAACTTCTCGTGGACCTCGCAGACCGAGCCGCGGGTAGCGGAGTCCTTGCCGGGGAAGATGACTTTTTTCTCGCCAGCCAGGTCCTGCTCCAGGTTTTCGGCGAACAGGATATCCGGAACGAAAATTATTTCATCGCCCGGCATCGCCAGCGCGATCTCGACCGCGTTGGCCGAGGTGCAGGTGACATCGCAGCGCGCCTTGGCCTCGGCGTAGCTGTTGATGTAGATCATCACCGGGGCGCCGGGGTGCAGTTCCTTGAGACGGTCGATCTCCTCCGGGTCGAAATCGTCGGCCAGGGAGCAGCCAGCTTTCTTGTCGCTGATCAGCACGCGTTTTGCGGGGCTGAGCACCTTGGCGGTCTCGGCCATGAACAGCACGCCGTTGAAGATAATGTAATCGGCGTCGGTGGCCGCGGCAAAGCGGCTGAGACCCAGCGAGTCCCCCTGCTCCCGACGGGTAGACAGGTTGAACACCAGCGGTTCCATGTAGTTGTGGCCCAGGATCACCACGCCGAGTTTCTGCTTGAGTTCCAGTATTTCGTGCACCAGCGGAGCTTTCGCCTCGATATCCACGGGGGTCAGCGTGGGGTCTTTGCGCGCGTAGAGGTCTTCCTTGACCCGCTCCAGTGTCAATTCAGTCATCGTTACCACTCCTGACGTGTTTATCCATTGCCCCTTAGGGGCCTGCATTTATCTATCATTAATCTAACAGGTTAAGAGCTAAAACACAACGGGGAAAGGAGATCGGACCGAAGCAAAGCCAAAGTCATCATCCGTCGAAATCCCGCACCGCCTCGAACATCGCCGCCACGTTTTCGGCCGGCACGTCGGCCAGGATATTGTGCACCTGCTGGAACACGAACCCGCCGCCTGGGGAGAGTATTTCCAGCAGGGAGCGGACATGCTCCCGCACCTCGGAGGGACCGGCGGTGTTGAGCAGGCTGCGGGTGTCGCAGCCGCCGCCCCAGAGCGTGAGCCGGGAGCCGAAATCGCGTTTCAGCCCCGCCGGGTCCATGCCATCGCAGGAAATCTGCACGGGGTTGATCGCATCCAGTCCGGCCTCGATCAGGTCCTCGAGCAGCGGGCGCACGCCTCCGCAGCAATGGAGCATCACGCGGACCCCGGCCAGCTCTTTGGCCCGGCGCCACATCCGCTCGTGCCGCGGTTTAAAAAACTCGCGGTACATCTCCGGTGAAAACTGCGGACCCATCTGTGTGCCCATGTCGTCGCCGAAGGCGATAATGTCGATAGCATCGCCCACATCGGCCAGGTAGCGCTCCAGGTTGGCGAGATGGTGCTCAAGCGCCTCGTCCAGAAAGTCATGCGCCCGTTTCGGTTCGGCGGCGAGCATCATGAAAAAATTGTCGTGACGGAACAGGAACTGGCCCAGTTCCACCAGGTTGCCGCCGAACAGGCCGATAATCGCCCGGTCCGTGCTGTTGCGCAGTAGGCTGGCGCGCTCCCGCAGGAGCTTGCGGCCGGCGTCGCCGGAGGCCAGCGGACCGGGCGGCGAGCCGATTGCGGTCCAGAGGCACTCGGCCATTGCCTCGCCAAGTGTAAGTGTAACTTCATTGCCGCAATCTGCGAATGGGTAAAAAATCTGCTCGAAATAGAGCGCCCCCGGCGGCATCCGGCCGATAAGCCTGCCTGATTCGGAGCGGATCGCCCAGCCGCCGTCCTGTTCGCGCACCGGCGAGGCCCAGCGGGGCATCAGGCAGGGCGAGCCGTCGGGCAGCTCCCAGTCCACCCAGATGCCGGGGCAGTCGTCGTAGGCCCGGCCCAGCTCGACAGTGTCCACGCCGAACAGCTCCAGCACGTCGTCGTCCAGCACCGCAAGCTGCTGCACGGGATCGTAGACCCGCAGCGGACGCTCCGGCAGGCCCAGGTGAGCGCGCAGCCGCCGGTAGGCAATCGCGGCGATCCCGCTGGAGCGGTGGCCGGAGAGATCGACCGGCACGCGGTCCGGCTGCCTGTGGTCCAACGAGGCCAGGATACGCTCGCGGGAATTCATAGTACCTTCACCTCGAGTGAACAATTTGATTCCACGGTTTTTGTCGACAGTGAATAACTATGAGCACACATGAACAAGTCCTTTCTCAAGAGGGGCGACCTTGCCAGCACGGCAAGGCTCCTGAATCACGTGAGGAAAAGAGCCCACAGCGCGACAATCAAAAGCAGCATGTACACATCACTGAGAGACAGGGCCCTCAACTCGAAAGGATGAAAGTGTCGGCGTGAGAATGCAATAAGTACCAACGTGGCAATCATCGGGGGCACGAACAGAAGAACGAACCAGATGCCGTGAGGGGGGTCTTCAAGAATCTTCAGTTCCCATCCGGACAGTCTCATCTGGTCAATGAAGTTCCTTCCACCGCCCATGAGAAACGAGAGCGTATAGGACAGAGCCAGCAGCGCGAAGTAGACGATTGCTCCCCACCAGGCCCACATCCGACGGCTGAAAACGCCATACGTCAGGACAGCCAGCAAAAAGATGGCCAAGTCCGTCAGAAAGATGCCCTTCATTCCCGAAACGAAGCCACCGAAGACCGGAAACACGCCATTGAGGAAGAACAGCACGTGCAGCGCCAGGATGAAGAACACCATAAGTCCGCCCAGCACTAAAATGGGTTGGGGGGTTCGTTCGATCCAACCGCCCTCGCCCCCTGTCTGTTGAAACGCGGCTCGCGTCGTTGGACTCCGATATATGCGGATCATCAGAACGGGCAATACTGGGTACATGAGCAGACAGGCCCCTGCGATTACTGGATAGGTACCTTCGGGGGGTTCCTTTGAAAGCACGAATATTGTGAAAACCGTGAGCGCACACGGCAGCCCAAGCACCAGCCAGCCCCACAGCACAGTCAGGCTGAGCTTCCCAACCCAGGGGCGAAGCCGAAGGTGCCCATATCCAAGCGGGATAAGCACGGCCGCAACAAGATAGAAACCGATGATCTGAATGGCCAAGACCCCAAACCACAGTGAACCGAATCCGAAGCCCTCATAATGCCAGCGGCCGCCGGGTGAGTAGAAATAGAAAGTGACGAACTCAAGGGGCCCGAGGATGGCAGCATATAGGCCCAGTGCGAAAAAGACGGCTCCCAGCATCTGGAGGAGCCTCTTCCGCATGGAGTACGGTTGAACATCTCCATGGAGCGTGCTGGCACTCATTGTTCTCTCCATTCTGTTAATCGAAGCTAAACAGGCCGGTTTTCAGTAAAAATTTCCTTTCAAATGGAGTGCCCCCGGCAATCCGGGAGCGGAGTGTATCATTTATATTTCAAGCAACCAGATCAATTCGCCGCACAGTCACTCCACCTGCGTGACTTCCAACAGCAGGTTATCGCGGAAACCGCGGCGGATCACCGGGTTATCACCGGCAACCGTGCCGAGGTCTTCATCCTTCCCGTATTCATATACCCGGTAAGTCCGTCCCGGCTGGAGGCCGCGCAGTTCCAGCGGTCTGCCGGCGCTCCAGTGGGGATGGAAGAAACCGTAGTAGAGCTTGTCCCCGCTGCGCACCACATGGCCCTCGGGCTTGTCGAAAGCGAGGTCGTAGAGGTTGAGGTACTCGCTCCAGGCCAGGCCCTTGTCGCGGTAGATTCCAACCCAGCGTTTCCAGCTTTTTTCCTGCCCGGGAGTCAGGTCGGTGAAAAAAGTGGTCACCTGCGCGCCGGTGCCCACCGCGCTCTCGAACGATTCGGGGACAGAGAATCCCGTCCACTCGTCCATCGGCACCTGGTAACAGTCGCCGACAGCGAACGAGGTTCCGCGATAGGCTTTCTCCACCTTGATCCTGCGCCGGACCTGGAGGAGGTTGATCGGGTCGGACGAGTTGGCGACGTTGTAGTAGGGCATCTTGAACGGGTCGTGGGGCATGGCGCAGATACACATCTCCACCGGGGCCTCGGGCTTGGATTTCAACGCGGCCTCGTAAATAGCCTTGTAGAACTCCGGCTGTCCCCGGAAAGACTCCAGCGGAGAACCGTGCTCGTGGGCCGGGTTGAAACACGGGGGCGTGCCGCCCAGGTCGCGGGTATCCAGATAGAGGCCATCGTAGTCCCAATCCCCCATGATCCGCTCCACCTGGCCGACAATGAAATCGATGCAGGGGCGGTAAACCGGGCAAAGGTAGTAGAGTCCGCGGCCCGAGAGCGGACGGCGGCTGTTACGGTCGACCACCAGCCAGTCGGGATGTTCGCGGGTCAGGTCGCTTTCGGGACTCACGCCCTGGGGGTACCACCACAGGCTGGTCTTGAACCCCGCGCCGTGGACACTGTCGACAAACGCCCGCATGTCGTCCTCGCCGCCGGGAAACTTGCCGGGGGCGGGATTGACGTCCCAGTCGCCGTACCAGGTGAACCAGCCGTCGTCGAGGTTGGCCCAGCTAATCCCCACTCTGCGAAGGTCCTCGAGCGACTTGTAGATCTGCTCCAGGGTAAAATCGAACCGCAGACCCCAGCTCTTCCAGTACGGCTCGAAAGTGGGCGGCGGAGAGTCCATCGGTATTTCGACTCCCTGGGCGCGCAGAAGGTTGGCATAGGTCCGCAGGGGATCGAAAAAATCCAGCTTGTGGACTATCACCGCGCCGCGGATTGTCGAGACACTCTCGCCGGGTTCCAGGATATTGTCCTGGCCGAGTCCGGGTTCGGGTACCTGGGAGATCGAGATATCGACCAGGCCGTCTGCGGCCGTGCGCACCGGAAGGGAGATCCATTCCTGGGCCGTTTCGGCGCTGGCGATCGCCAGACCGGTCTCCGGCGCCCAGATATCGACCAGCGGAGTCCCGCCGCCGGAGAAAATCCGGTTCGAGATTTCGGTGAAGCCCATGAAATTGCGGCGCTCGTAGTCGGCTGTGAGCCGGATCAGCGAGTAGTCCGAACCCCAGCGGGTGGACGCCCCCTGGTAGCTGGCGAAATCCCAGGCCAGAGCGCCGGGCTCGAGTTTCCGGCGGTCGAGGCGGAAATGGTTGGAGACGATCTCGCTGATCTCCAGACGCTGCTCGCCGCGGTTGCGGAATACGGCGCGGGTGATCACTGTCTGAGGGAACTTTTCGTAGAACGTCAGGCTCACCTCCGCCTCTATCCGGACCGGACGGTAGAGCCGCCGGTCGGCGCTCTCAGCTGATGCGGTAAATATGCAGCGCGTGCCCGCTCCGAGGCCGCTATCGTTCACCGGAGTCCTGGCGAAGCTGCTCCAGTCCACCCGGAAATCGGAAACCACCAGCCCGCCGACACTGATGTAGAACGCGGGGTTTCCCGCCGGGCCGTCAACGGCAAGACTGACCACCGAGCCGTCATCAACCAGTCCCGGGACCATCTTCAGCCGGTCGGTGACCAGCAGTTGTACCGACCCGTGGCTGAACAGCATGCCGTCGCGGGTGCGGGACATTTCCACGGGCGCCGACTGACCGGCACTGAAAACCAACAACAGCACGGCAACAAGCTGAATTGGATTTTTGCGTACTGACATAGCCTTCTCCCGATATACTGTTTTCAAGAGGCTCGAAAATAGTTATCTGAGGATAGATTAACAGGCCCAGCCGGCGCAAGGATTTTATCGGCTCCGCATGACTCGAGCAGTCGCCTCGCTTTTATCCCTGCAAGCGCACCTCGCCGCGCGGCTGATAGAAGCTATTTCATAACCTTAAAACGTGACAACCCCCGCCTGCTTCACAGGCACCCCCTTTGGTAAGGGAATACACACCCCGCCTGCTTCGCAGGCACCCCTCTCAAGAGGGGAATCCTGTCCGGTCTCAGCCTTTTTAGCACGGTGGATGGGGTTATCCGCTTGAAGTCCCCCTTGGAAAAGGGAGAAACAGGGGGTTGTGTTTTTGGGATTACCCGCCAATGGGCGAAAGTTTGAAATAAAACTCTAGTGATGAAACAGGTTCTAATAATTAGATGGACATCTCATTGACAAATGCGCTATGATTATCAACGAAACCCTTTAGCCAATTACCGGTTTATTTCTTCAACGCCTAGCCGACAGGAACTTCCCCGGAGCTGTGCAATGGCAGATTCCCCAATCCCCAGGCGCGACTTTATCAAAGCCGGCGCCGCCACGGGACTGGCGGCCTTGCTGCCCGCCTGCCGCGAGACAACTGATAAACCAGCCGCACGGAAACCCAATGTCGTGCTGATCATGGCCGATGATTTAGGTTACGAGTGTATCGGGGCCAACGGCGGGACATCGTACAAAACGCCGGTTCTTGACCGGATGGCGGCTGACGGCGTACGTTTCGAGCACTGCTATGCGCAGCCTCTGTGCACGCCGACCCGTGTCAAACTGATGACCGGGATCAATAACGTGCGCAATTACGTTGAATTCGGCGTCCTGGACCAAAGCCAGACCACTTTCGGCCACCTGTTCAGGCAGGCGGGTTACGCCACCTGCGTGGTCGGCAAATGGCAATTGGAAGGGGGCCTTGATGGACCGGGTCATTTCGGCTTCGACGAGTACTGTCTGTGGCAGCTTAACCGTCGCCCGGGACGTTATCCCAATCCCGGACTTGAGATAAACGGCCGGCAGGTGGATTTCGGCAGCGGAGAATACGGTCCCGACCTGGTAAGCGACTACGCCTGCGAGTTCATGCAGCGCAACAAGGATAAGCCTTTTCTGCTCTATTACCCGATGATCCTGACCCATTGCCCGTTCGAGCCGACTCCGGATTCTCCTGACTGGGACCCCGCAAGCAAAGGCTCGCCCACCTACAAAGGCGACCCGAAGTATTTTGGCGACATGGTGAGCTACATGGACAAGCTGGTCGGAAAAATGAAAAACAAACTGGACGCACTCGGTTTGCGGGAGAATACCCTGATCGTTTTCGTGGGCGATAACGGCACTGATAAGCCGGTGGTATCGAGGATGGACGGGTATGAAGTGGCGGGCGCAAAGAACACTACGGCCGACGCCGGCACCCGCGTACCGCTGATAGCCGAGTGGCCGGGCACTGTCTCGCGGGGAACTGTCTGCCCCGACCTGGTGGATATGAGCGATTTCCTCCCCACCATCTGCGAAGCCGCCGGGATTTCCCTGCCGCAGGAACCTGTAATTGACGGCAGGAGTTTCATGCCGCAGCTGCGCGGCCAAACCGGGAATCCGCGAGATTGGATTTACTGCTGGTTCTCCCGTTCAGGCGAGCGGGACAAGGTCAGGGTGTTCGCCCGTAACCAACGCTACAAACTGTACGCTACCGGCGAATTTTACGATATCACGGCCGACAGGCTGGAGAATAATCCGCTCGATGTGGAAAAACTCGGTCAGGAAGCCCGGGAGGTCCGCGGGATGCTGCAAGGCGCGCTCGACTCCTATGCCGATTCCCGGCCGGATTACCTGAAATAAAGTCTACCTGTCCTTGCCGGCGGGTTTCGTGAACGTGACGGTCAGTTCCAGCTGCACGGGCTGGCTCTGGCCTGGCGCAGGCACCAGGTTGGTTGCGCGCCAGGGCAGGAGGACTTGCCTGGTTCCCTCGGTTTCCGCGCTCTTACCGCTGACATTGAACCTGACAGTCCCCCCCGGCACCAGCTCCAGCTCGTTTGGAAACTTCAGTTCCGCCAGCTCCCCATCGGCCACCAGCATGAACGGGATATCCGAGCGGTTGTGGACCTGGACCACGGCCAGTCCCTTGCCCGCGACAGTCACCTGGCGGGTTACCAGCTCCACCGCGGATTCGAATATCGGGCGGAGGTAAATGCTCTCTCCGTAGATCTTACCCTTGGCGAACACGGCGGTCCGTCTGGCGAACAGAGCCTGCTTGAGCGCTTCCTGCGTTTTTTCCTCGGCGAACACCAGGGTCATCGGGCGGAAGTCGCCGGGCAGGGCACGGGGATCGTAATCGAAATCGATCAGGGAGTGGACATCGGAAGTGCCCAGGAAAGTGAGGCCTTTTTCCAGACACCACTGCTGGGCCTTGGGGTAGTAATCCGAGCCGTTGACCACCTCGATTCCGTGCAGCCAGCCTTTTTCCAGCAGCTTTGTGTGCTCCGGGTGCCAGATCGACCGGTTGTCCTTCTGCTTGAACGGGGGATGGTTCCAGAACACGAAAGCGCCCTGGTCCACAGCCCGGCCGATACTTTCGAGGTAATCCTCGTGTTCGACCCTGGCCGCGTGGTCCAGGAACAGTGCATTGAAATGGCCCGGAGGCACCTGCTTGGTGATTTCCACCGCCTTGATCAGAATAATCCCCAACTGATCGGCCATCGGACTGGCCACCTCGAAACTGCGGTCGTGGTCGCGGCGGACATCTTCATCATGGGGCGTGTACTCGATATGGTCGCTGATCGCGATTGCATCCAGCCCGTCGCGCCAGGCCTCCTCGATCCGGATATCGGGCCACACCCGGCCGTCCGAGAACACAGTGTGGGTGTGAAGGTCGCATTTGAGTGTGACATATCCCGGGATATCCGGAATTCGCGGCTCGAACCGGGCATTGGTCCTGGCCCGGAGTTCCGGTGAAAGCACCAGTGCGGCGGCTATCAACGGGAGGGCGCAGGCAAAGCGCCAAAAGGAGTTTTTCGTTCCGGCCATTGTCGACTCCGGTTAACGTTGAGTAGGCTGGATGGTTTGCGCAGTGATACACTGCTGCGCGCAAAATTGTTTCAGGTGCAATCAGGTTGTGGCTGGAATACGGTTAGAAAATAGTGTGACAGCTCGGGATTTGAAACCTTTTTTTCCGGACCGGCAAGGGAAAGCAGCGGGATTTCACAGCTTGCAACTGCCGCGGCAAATGGCTTTGAGTTGAGCGGCAACTACAGGGTTCAGGGCATCTTGTTCCCGGTGGGCGCTATTCCTTGTCCTTCCAGATTCTGTCCAGAAACCTGTCGCTGAGACTATCAACATAATCTGGCAAATGATGGGTTCAATCACTCCTGCCGCATTTTTCAACCGTCGTTTACAGAAAATTATGTGCAGGATATATTTTATCAACTATGAGGAAACTTTAGCAGTTTGACTATTCCGGAATCAACTTAACTCGTTTTCGGGGGGCAGGACAGCCCTCCTGTTATTCATAAGAGAAGATAATTTAATCAGTTATGAAACCGAAGAGTGTCTTCTTTCTCGAATTTTATTTTTAAGATTGCTACTATGGAAAAGATTTCTTCGCCGTTCAAGGTTCCCTCCCAGGGGGGACAGAGGTTCGATTTTCCCAGGCTTTTCGAACCCTTGCTGACCACGGTTAGCAGGTCCGTCTCCGAGCGATTCTGAAAAAAATCCGGGGCGGTGAAATCTGCCGGGTTTGGATCGAGTCCAAAATAGATACCATCTCCCTCGCCTTGCTCCCCGTGGCATGGCGCGCAATAACGGGCGTAGAGCTTTTCCCCATTCCTGAAGACGAATCTTTTTGTTATATCGGTAACTTTGGAGTTGTTATCGTGTTTTGCGTTCGAGCAAACAGCGCAGATTCCACATATACTAATAACCAGGGCGATAGAAAAAATAATCTGAAAAGATTTATTCATTTTCAATTTTCTTTAAGAGTTGAAAGATATTGGGTCATTGCTATCAGATCAGCATCCGAGAGTCGATAGTTCGGTTCGACAGAGTTCTTGTCGAAGCGCTGTGGATTTTGCAAATGGGCAAAGATATAGCTTGGTTTAAGCCTGTTTCCGACGTTGGAAAGACTCGGCCCCAGAGCACCGCCATCGTAACCGATCTGGTGGCAGGATGTGCATCCCAACTCGTCATATATTTCCTTCCCATCATTAATCTGTGTTTCCAGGTCTCGGTGGTCCTCAAGGCTTTGCTCCGGGATATCGTCGGCAACGAGAACATTTTCGATATAGCGGACTATTATTTCTATTTCAGAATCTTCCAGGTTGCCTTTAATCATTCTGGGCTCCGGGTCCAGCTTGAATAATGGCATTTGCTTGAGCATTGGCCGAATAATGTCCGGGTTTTGGAGGAAGTTCCTGAGCCATTCTCTTTGAACTTTACTTCCCTCGACAGAAAGGTCCGGAGCAAAATCTTCTCCCTGGCCGTTAATTGTATGGCAGGTTAAGCATTTAAGGTCATTCAACAGCTTCCCGAATTCCCCCTCAGGCAAATAATAATCAGCCTGCTTCGGCAGCTTGAACCTGGCGGGAAAATCCCTGTCGGTGAATCCGAACAACAAAGTCGTCAAGGCCTCGATTTCTCCTTCATTAAAGCCGAATTCCGGCATCTTGAGATTTTCGCGAAAGCTTCGCGGACTGGCCAGCTTCCGCCTCAAGTAGGCTTCACGGGTGTGATCGAGATCCTTCACCATACCGTAATCAAACAATTCGATAGGTTTGCTCCCGATGCCGGTCAATTCCGCACCGACCATTTCATTAGTTTCCGCTTTACTTAAATAGCTTACTTCCGTTCCACGCAGGAAAGGGCCGATTTCTTTGAGAGCTTCCATTCCTTTGACATTGTGGCAGCCGAAACAACCGTATTTTCGGATCAGACTTTTACCTTCATTTATTGATTCGTTGGTGATTTTAACGGGTTCAGTGTATAGTGGCTCAAAATCCCAGTCCACAAACTCACCCACTACGTATTCAACCAGATCCCAAATCTCCTGGTCGGTGAACCTGAAACGGGGCATGTTCGTTTCCGGAAAATATTTTTTTGGATTTTTCAGCCAATTGAACAACCACTCTCGATTGACCTTACCGCCTATTTTTGACAGTTCCGGTGCATAGGCTCGCTTGTGCGACCCTCCCTGGTCGTTGGTAACATGGCAGATACTGCATCTGGATGTCCGCCATATTTCCTTCCCGCGATCGTAGCGATCCCAGTCATCCTCGACTTCCGGAGCGTCCTTCCGGGAGTCAAAAGTCATACTTACCAGATAATCCGCGATTTGTTCGGCTTCGCTCTTGGAAAAGAGAAACTTCGGCATCCTCGCTTCGGGCAAATAGTCTTTTGGTTGTTGGAGCCATTGAATTAACCAGGTGTAATTTGCTTTTTCCCCGACGTAAGTCAAATCCGGGCCGATTTTTCTCAACTGCTCAAAACCGACGATCTGATGACAGCCATAACAGCCATGCCGCTCAACCAATTCGACTCCCTGCTGAAGAATATCCGCACCCTCGAGCTGCTCGATATCCCCGTGGCAGTTCTGGCAGGTCGCTTGGGTCATCGAGCCGTGAAGCATCGGCTCGGTCCAGTGCTTATCTTCTCCGTGGGCTTTCCAGGCAGCGGAGGTCGCTCGTCCTTCCCCCTGATGACACGACGTGCAGCCAAACTCATCGATCGAGTGGTTGTCCAGGAAAATGTATTTCCCCGGGTGTTTTGAGAAAGGATGACGATTTGAGACTTCACTTTCTTTATCAATGCCGATATGGCAGGACATACACCTGTCCGCTTTGTTCTGGTCCTCGAAAAAAACCTGCTTAATTTCCACTTTTTGATTTTTAAATTTTTCAATTTCATTTTTCACCGCTTCCACATCAGAGTCCAGGGCTCTCATCGCTGATTCAGCCTTTTCAACCGGAGCTTCATACATCCCCAGCAGGCCGCCGAGCGAATCCACTTCTTCCTGAATAGCTTCATGCTGCTGTTGGAGTTTCATCGACCGGCTTTCCAAATCCAACAAACGCTGTTTGTCCTTGGGATCGAGATTTTTATAGTACAGATACTCCACTTCCAGATAGACTCCACGGGTATTTTGAAAATCCAAGAATACTTTTTTGAACTCACGGGTTTTGGCTGATCTTTCGGCTTGTAGCCGCCGGAATTCCGACTGAATCTCCGGACTCTCGAACTTTTTTTTCGCTGCTGCAAGCTTTTCGGCTGCCCGGTCATACTGCGCTTTATATTCCTCCTCTTCGGTTCGACCGATAAGTTCGTCCAATTCCGCCTGCAGGTTTTCAATTTTCAGGTTGAGATATTCTTGCTGGTAATTTTTCCAGGGACGAAGATCGATAAACTCCCATTTCAGCACCCAGAGTGAAAAGAGGACTAATAACAGAGATAACCCAAAAAACGGCAGGGCGTAGGATTTCTGTTCCACCTTCAGGGGTTTTTTATCTTGTACTTCCATTGTCGCCTTTCAAGAGACCTGACCTCGATAACGGATCGCCGCTTAGGCGGGTCCCGAAAATGGCTGTTTGCCAAAGGCATGGAACCCGGCTAAAAATTGATCCACGGGGTAACCCACAAATACTTGATATTAAAAAACAGCCGCAGGAATATTTTGACCGTTATGCCAATCATTGTCAGCAGTAAAAACATGACTATCAACAGCCGGGTAGAACCGAGATTTTTCAGGAATTCCGGGCGTTTTATCTGCAAGTATTTATAGGGGAGGTAAGTACCTGCCACGTAAAATCCAACTACGATCACTCCCCCCAGGATGGCACCCGCTAACGACTGCGAATCTACCCCGAGCAGATTGGTCAGATCGACGTTGGGGCTGTGCACCACCCGGCTGTGGTCCCATTCCTGCCACGGCCAGAACCAGAGCCAGCCGGGTCCACGCATGAACACACCGATAATGATCAGAAAAATCCAGAGGATATGAAATCCGAAGGTGAAGATGATTATCGCAAAT
This sequence comes from Candidatus Glassbacteria bacterium, assembly GCA_019456185.1. NCBI lineage: Bacteria > Candidatus Glassiibacteriota > Candidatus Glassiibacteriota bacterium. Next base: position 26,921 of record VRUH01000035.1, read on the forward strand.
TTTCTCTCGCTGAATGTATAGTATCCATTTCCCTTCGGATTAATGTCCAGGTAGGGGATGGCCATCAGACCGAAAATAATCAAAAATGGAATGGCCACCCCGGCAAACCAGGGATCGAAATAAACCAGCACCTCCTGAAGGCCCAGAAAATACCAGGGCGCTTTTGCGGGGTTGGGTGTCAGGGAAGGATTGGCATGCTCCTCCAGGGGAGCATTCAGAAGGACAGACCAGGCAATGAGGAAGAGCATGACAGCGATCATGGCAATCATTTCAACCCGTACGAGGTAGGGCCAGGTGTGCGCACTCCGGTCTTCTTCACCCTCGACCGGCAGCCCTTCTTTCCTTTTACGGTCGTTTTGCAGCGCCTGCTGAAACGCCGAAAACGTGTAGTAAGTTATCAACAGCATCATGATCACAATTGCCACGTTGTCGGGCTTGGTGACGATCTGGATAAACTGTTCCATATTTCTCGCGAGGCCTCGAAGGCTTAAAGACTAGGTTGTTTTTCCTTTTTTATCTCAGGACCCGAGATACCACCATCTTTTCTTACTCTCCAGAAATGGACCGCAATGAATACGCTTGCGATCAAAGGAAGGCCTATGCAATGCCAGACATATGCTCTTAACAGAGCATTAGCCCCCACCTGTGAGCCGCCCAGTAAAGCGAACCTCACGTCATTATAGATATTAATATTCAACAGGTCGCTGAAGGGCCCCTCATAGCCCAGGAAAGGAGTTGCTCCAGCCATGTTGGTCCCGACCGTGATAGCCCAAAACCCGAGCTGATCCCAGGGCAACAAATAGCCGGTAAAACTCAACAGTAGAGTTAAAACCAGCAGGAGCACCCCGACACACCAATTGAACTGGCGGGGAGTTTTATAGGAGCCGGTCATAAAAACTCTGAACAAGTGGATCATCACGGTTATCACCATCAGGTGGCCGGCCCAGCGGTGAATGTTCCGCAGAAAAAGGCCGAAAGGCACCTGGTATTCCAGATCTTTCATATCCCAGTAGGCTTTCTCGACCGAGGGGTGGTAATAGAACATCAACAGCACACCCGAGATTGTTAAAATGATGAACAGAAGAAAAGTAATCCCTCCCATTCCCCAAGTGAACTTGTACTTAATGGCACTCTCCCTGAGTTGGACTGGATGAAGGTGCATGAATATATTGCCAAATATCGCCAAGGCCCGGTTCCTGGGGCTATCCCGATAGCTCCGGCGAAAGATGGATTTCCAGACCAGGCTTTTTTGAATCGATTTAATTATCTTTTTCATTTCGATTCACTCCGTCTCCTGCACTTTGAAAATCTCAGCGGTACCCTTTTACTTTCTTCAGTTGCGCTGAATAGTCGGCTGGACTGCCATCGGCTAAAACCATCGAAATCGCTCCCCAGGGGCAGTCAATCGCACACATAAAGCACCCGGTGCAGCGCTGGGAGTCGATCAAGGATATGCCATTGAAATTGAGCGTCGATTCAACGATAGCTATACAATTCTGTGGACAAACCGCTGCACAAATACCACATCCCGTACAAGTTTCCGGGTTCATTACCGCGCGCGGTCTCTGTCTTTTTTTCTTCAGATTGTCTGGCAAGATCAGCTCTGTCCAGGCTCGAGGTTATGTTATTCAGCTTTGTTCTGTATTAACCATCAACAAGCTATCCGGGTACAATTCATCCGATTCCGAACCTGATACTCCTTTGAAAGTTAAACTTTTGTCGACAGTTATCAGGCCCTCTGAACTGAGTTCGATTTTAAATCTGTCCAGGGGCCTGGGAGCCGGCCCCTCGAAATTAGTCCCGCTCTGGTAAAACCCGCTCCCGTGGCAGGGGCATTTGAATTTGTTCTGGGTGGAGAGCCAGTTCGGGGTGCAGCCCAGATGAGTGCACTTGGCGCTCAAACAGAAAAACCGCCCGTCTTCCTTTCTAATAATCCACACCCTGTATTTATCTTTAAGCCTGGAGCTGACTGTCCCCGGAGGATACTCGTCCGGGCGGCCCGCGATAAATCTTGCCGATGGTTCAAACAGCACTCTCGGGTAAAAAAGCCTGATAAAAGCGGCCAGACTCCCCATAAGAAAAGTTGCTATCGCGCCCCAGCCCAGTCTCCGAAAAAATTTGCGGCGGGAATCCGTCTTTACACTGTTATTCTCCTGTCCAGGCTCTTTCAATTTATCCTCGAGAGAAATTATAGCCGCTGTGCATTCTGCGCACAGTTATTCGGGATCAGATATTCTTTCCCTGTTAACGCTCTAATTTTAATTCAACTGCTATCTCTCCTTGCTCAGGAACAGTGACTTCCTGCTTGCTTTCTTTTAATTTTTGATGCCATGTCCTCAGAGTGTAAGTTCCTGCCGGCACGTCTTTAATTTCAAACTCACCGTCCCTATTTGAAACCGCAAAGTAAGGGTTTTCGAAAACCAGAATAAACGCCGACATTTCTGCATGCACATTGCATAACAGGGGGTAAAATCCCGGTGTATCGAATGTAACGTTGCGCACTACACCTGCGGCGTAAGTGCCCAGGTTGAACTTTTTTGCCTTGGATGGTGAGAAAACATTGTGCCGAACTTTATCGTTGTTCGGGAAATCTACGGTCGTTCCAGCCAGGACCGGCAGAACATGTGGAATGAATATCAGACTCTTCTGATCCATAACCGGGTTCTCTTTTGGAGGGGTGAATTCACCTTTAACTCCCTCAAGGGATATCACCACGTTCTCCGGAGATCTTACTCTGCTGGCGATAATTTTCCCTTTGATCGTGCCCGCCTCCAGAGTTTGCGCAAAAACTCCCAGCAGGATGAGGCTTGTAAGCATTTTGAGCTTCATTATATTCCCCGTGGTCTGTGGTTAAAAAGCGAAATCCAGCCCCAAATGCAAGTTGAAGTGATCGCTGTCGAATTCATCGGGATTTATTTTAAGTTCCGTATGGAACTTGATATTAGCTCTGATCAATGCCGTGATGTTGGGAACGATGCGTTTTAACTTAGCACTGCCTTCCAGGTCTATAACTTCATACCTGAGGCCGCCTAATAACCAGGGATAAAACACGTTGTCCACCTCGAGGAACCACGAATTGAATTTCTTTGTGTCTCCATCGTGATAGGTCTCCTTCCCGCGCATAAAAACGCCGAATATATTAAAGTCTCCGATGTAAGCATCTAGATCAAAGCCAATCCTGGAGAAATCTTCCGGGAGTTCCATCTCTTCCATCCCGGGCATGTCTCCCATTCCTTCCTCCTCGTGCTCATCACCCTCCTCTTCGACAAGCGGTTTCGCATTGCCTTTATAACCGAACATGCCGATTCTCAGGGAATTATCTTTCCAGTTCTGCGCCTCTTTTAAAACTCCCTCCCCGGGTGCCGGGTCATACCCGTCCATGCCGATCCCGCCGATTTTGTAAGCAAATCGAACATAAGTATCCTTCTTATTGTTATTGTCAAAATTCCCTTCTTCCCCGGCAGCCGGGATCCCGTTTCCGTTTACCACTCCAAAAACATATTGGAAGTGGTGATTCAGGATTCCCTTCACCTCTATTCCTCGCTGGGCTTGTTCCATGGCGCCCGCTCCTCCGTGGTGGCCGCCCAGTATTCCTTCGAAGCCGACGGAATTTGGCATATATGGTGTAACCATCTGCCCCCGGTGGATAAGGAATGGGAGAAAATCGGGCAAGAATTGTCCGATCCTGATATTAACCGCGTACGGCGAGAACATCAGGTCATTAAACTGGAGGTAGGCACGGTTTAAAAATCCGATCTTTCCTTGATCAAAAAGATGCGTGCCGGCGTAAAAAGAAATATTTTCACTCAAAGTTCCGGCGGTCAAAATATTCAGATTTAAGGGCATCTTAAAATCATGCTTAATTACATTTTGCGTATTGATCTCATAACCGCCGTGTATACGGAAAGCAACCGGAGGCATTCCCGGAATCGCTCCTGGCCACACCCCTTCGGGCCAGGTATACTTCCAGGCCTCGGCGCCCAATTCCACCTCTTTATCCTTGATGAATTGTTCATCCCCGCCCGGCATTTGAAAGCCGAGATTGCGGTAAGCGGTACCGAAAGCATTAAGCTTCGGAAAGGAGGTGTGGCAGGTTGTGCAGGCTGTCCCATATTTGCGGGCAAAGGCCGGGATCGAGTAACTCTCCCTGTGCTCCAGTAGAACGAACAACGATGAAATGAAAATACAGAAATAGTATTTTTTCATTCGGATCAAGGTTTCCCTCCTGAAATTGGAATTTGAACGTATCTTTGATAACTCGCCAAAAGAGAGTTTGCGTTACGGTTGAGATCAGTTAGTTACCGGGCTATCCTTCCGCTATCTCCCATCCTCCGGCTTGCCTCTCTTCGAACCGCTTTAAGAGTTTCCTTAAACTCACCGCGGATGATCCTGCGGTATACAAATCCCGGAATTGAGAAATCGGGCCATGCGGTGATAGAGCACTGAAGATTAGTCTCTCCTCTTAACCGATATTCCCCAAATCAAAAGTTGATGGTGTTGTTTTTTCCCTGTTTTTTGATTGTGGACTCAAATTTGCCTCTTTGAGCTTGAATCAGAAGATTCTTTATCGTTAGATGCAAAAGAATAGTCGCTTTCCTCTGGTATTTCAAGGGCTTTTTGGGTCAACGCAGGAAAAAAGAGACACTTCTCCCGCTGTTCATACCAGGGAGCAGCATTTTTAGGCAGGGCAACATCGCAACCGTTCAATTACCTGTAGCCGAAACTCCTGCGGAGACACCCCACAAAAATGACAGCGCCCCACGCAAAAGAACAAATCTTTATCCGGTTACCCTTATTCCCCGGGCAGATCCAATTGCCCCATATCGTCACACAAAGCGCAAGTTTCTTCTGGATCAAAAGGAGCGGATTGCAATTGTCGAACCTTTTTCGGCTTTACGTTAAGAAACCGGGCTTCAGAAGCCAGAAAATTTTCGGCCACTAGAGCTATCTTCTTATAAAAGCCGCTCTCTTCTTTGCTGGCCAAGCGTTCAAAAAAAAGGGGCGCCCATCTGCCCAGATGCATTTTCAGGAATTTCCGCTGCGCTTCCAGGCAGTCTTCGCTCTTTTTTTTGCCGTGATGTTCACGGGCATAAGCCTCTTTGTACGTTAGGAAATGCATGAACTCGAGTTCGGTGCTGATGTGATCCAGCCTCTCTTTGATATCGTCCGAAACCTCCAGGCCGAAGGCCCTGTAAAAACCCGCAATATCCCCCAGGTCATGAGTTTGCCGGAAAATAGTCGAGCCTCCGTATTCGGTCTCGAAGGGTGAGCTGGTTTTTGAAATAGTGTGGCCGAAAATTCTCCTGTGTTCCGCCTGCAGGTTTTCCAGAGTGAGGCTTTCAAAGGACGACTCCAAGTTCCCGATGGCTTCGAGCAAGTCGGCCTTGCCACCAGGGATCAAACCACGAGCGCAGCTTCGCAGCTCCTTCACGACGGCTCCGTCCCGCACAAGGGCGAACAACTCCTGCTCAGGATAAAGGAAACCGCTCGCAAGAAACTGGTAAAACCCGCTTCTGCAGAGAGCTACCTTGATTTCTTTTGTCATGATCCGGCTCATTCGTTCCCTAAATAGAGTTGACATACTCTTTTGGCCTGATATGGATCGGCTCCTCGACAGTGGTTCTGATGAACTCCTTTCCCTTCTTATCGTACCCGATCACCGTATCGTCGTACATCGACCAGGGTTTTCCATTGATAGTAGTCTCGTAAACTTTCTTCCCCTCTTTGGTTTTAAAGCTGAAAATAATGTCCTGATGAGCCCTGAAGAGTTGAAGCACCGCCAGCAGCTTCCTGGAGGGTGCGGTATACTTTTCAATAGCCTGATCGACTCCGGGACCGAACATCTGCCTGAGGTACTGCCGGGGCGCCCAGCGCGGCGGGATATAATAGATATTAGGCTCCGTACCGAACTGTGGGTAAAGGGGCAGCGCCACTTTTTCCACGTGAACCAAGTAGTAGAGCGGATGTGCTGGATCTTCGGCCCAGCCATTCTTGGCTGTTTTGACCAGCCCTTGCATGCGAATCCTTCCTACACAGGCAGCCATACACCGGGTTTCCCGGGGCCGTCCATTGCTCATGGGATCTTTACCCTCGACCCTCGGGTAGCAGGCTATGCATTTTTCACTGATATGGGTAGTCCCTCTGAACATCGGTTTTTTATACGGGCATTGCTCCACACACTTGCGATAGCCCCTGCATCTTTTCTGGTCGAGTAAAACAATGCCGTCTTCAGGCCTTTTATAAATTGCCTTGCGAGGACAGGCGGCCAGACAAGCCGGATAAGTGCAGTGGTTGCACAGGCGGGGGAGATAAAAAAACCAGGTGGCGTGCTCCGGCAGTTGGCTGCCGTGTGTGAAAGCATCCTTGACCGACAATGAAGAGTGCGCTTTTGCGGTATCCTCATAAATGTTGGGAAAACGCCATTCTTTGTCTGTCGGGACGTAGCCAACTGCCTCCTGATGGAGTTCCCTGTATTCAGCCGCTTCGAAGATGGTGTCGCCTTCATAGGTCCCGTAGGGGGCTACCAGATCTTTTTTATCTTCCACAGACCAGCTCTGGGGTCCCAGCAGGGAGAGGGTTTTTACGTCCCAGTGTTGAGGATAGCCTCCGTATGGCTTACTCTCGACATTGTTCCACCACATAAACTCCTGGCCTTTACCAAAAGTCCAGGTGCTTTTGCAGGCCATGGTACAGGTCTGGCAGGCAATACATCGATTCAGGTTAAAGACCGCGGCAAACTGAAGCTTTGGACGCGTTCCGGGATAAGGATAGCTCATCCTTCGTCCAAGTTGCCAGTTGTAGGTTTGAGCCATCTTTTTCCTCCAAGGATTTATGGTTTTAATTCGTTGTCGTCTCTATTTCCAGCGGGTGCCAACGGTCGCTGACTGATTTCTGCCCATCGAGATCCCCGGCTGAGCCATTCCATACGGCCAGGCTGAAATAGCTCTTCTGGCCCGGAAACATTTGAGTATCGTCCACGTGGAGAGTGGAAAGTTTTCTCGTCATAACTACGGTCCACCTCCCTCTCGACCAGACAGCATGACCGCGAACATCCTGGTGTTCCTGTGAGGTTAAGGTGCCGAATTTAGCTGCGTTGAGGCTTTCCACAGAACTCTCTCTGGAAGGAGCCGAGAGAAGGTTGCCGGCACCCCAGCCTCCGGCGCTACGGTCAAGCTCCTGGAATATCCGCTCCGTCTGCTCATCCAGGGCAGCATCAGGGTATTGCGCTTCGAGCTGATTTACGGAACCGGCGCCCTTAAATGCTTCCTCCCAATCAGCCTTCCAGTGCCAGATATTGACCGGTTTGTCCAGATCACCCATCCTGGGGCTGAAGATTGAATCCTCGGAAAATTCTTCTAAAGGGAAAAGAATCGCCACTGCGTCACGATGTTGCTCATGCTTGATCACTTTCTCATCCCTGGTGTTATCAGCCCAGGCGAATTGAAAATAGATCCATTCGCCGTCATGGAAGGCTTTCATAGCGATCCAATTGACTGAACCGCCACCGTAGGGATTGGAGACATTCTGTCCTTTCAAAGAAATGGAAAGCGGTTCATAGGGGAAAAGAATATCTTCCACGGTCGAGATATCGAGGGTTTCCAGGTGCTTGTCGATGTAATGAACCTCCAGAGGGATTTCTGTGGGAACCAGAGACAGTCCCTCATCACCTTCCTCCTGAGCGACAAGTGGTCCGCTCAAGAACGAAGTGATAAAAAATCCCAGGAGAAGGCCTTTCAGCATTCTGGCTTGAAAGTCCATCTTTAGCCCTCCTTCTCGATTTCCACGAATTTTCCGGATAAGTACCTTTTCATTTGGGCGTTTTCAGCTGCAGGTGTAAACCCGCTTTGTGCCGGCTCCCAGATTCCCTTGCCTCCCAATCCACCATCCTCGGCCTTGGTGATCTTGACCAGGGTCTCCTTGGGCACGGTGTTAAGTGCATGGTTATCCGACTCGCCGCCGAAAAAGAAGGCCATCTCGGCTTTTCGCTTGTGGAACATACTGTCAGTCTGGTGCATGGGCATGTGCCAGTTCCGGGTAAAACTCTGCTGTGAGCCATAGCGAAGATTTGCCTGGTACCCGGTGCCCTCGGAAAGCGCCCTTCCATCGGCCCTGGTTTCGTGAGCTTTCACACTCCTTTCGGTGGCGATGTAAGCGGCATGTTTCATCATGGTGAAGTTATAGGGATAGGCGGCGTTGTATTTGACCCTCAGCATGCACCGGGACACCTTATAAAATGGATCGTTGGGCTTCCATCCGATGTAAGGACGATCCGCCGGGTTGGCGTCCACGTAAACATAGTCGCCGTCGTTGATTCCCAGATCTTTAGCCGCTTGCGGGTTTATATGCAGCTGATGTTCGCCCACCCCCGGGCTCCTCTTATCCATCCGGTAGGGATCGCCGAAGTTGGAGTCCCAGATAAGGTTCCAGTCAGTGTCGCTCCACTGGGAGTGGACCCGGTGCCTTGTTTTCGGCGTTACGCAATAAAACTGGTAACCTTTCTCCCAGAGGAAGTTTTTGCTCTCTTTCACTTTGTGCCAGGAGAGCTTGACATTGCGCACCGTCCGCTCATCCCAATGCTCGGCATCGTGGGGAATCCCGTAGTCGTCCGGCCTGACGTAGGGGTTGGAGCTCACGATCACATTGGGCAGGTAAGGGGTGGCTTCGGGACCTTCCCGATGCACGATGAAGTTTTCCCCATATTCGATAGCCTCAGGCAAATCGCTGTAGGCCTGAAGCCTTCCGTTATCGGTATAAAAGGGGATGCTATCTTTAATTTGCTCCCAGAACGGCACTCTGGGGTAAGTCCTGAAAAGCAGGAGAGCCACCCCGGGTTCCCCGTATTTGCCTTTCATAATATCTTTCAGCCGGTAGCCTTTGGTGGTAGTAGAGGTTTCGAGCATTCTCTGGATATAGATATCCCGATTTCCCTCCAGAACGAACTTCCACATCTCGGCAATTCTGTCGTCTTTCACCAGTTGGCTCAGCCTGACCGCAATATTTGCCAGGATATCGATGTCGTCTCTACTGTCATGGACGGGTTTGATTCCGCCCTTCCAGATTTGAAGGAACGGGTTGGAGCAGGAGGCGGTCACCTCGAGGCCCTCGAACTCTACCCAGGAATTGGCCGGCAGAGAGATGTCTGCGTATTCAACAGTAGCGGTTACATTGATATCTGCGGTGATGATCAACTCTACTTTGGGATTGACATTTTTGAGCATCTCGTAGACCCATTTGGCATTGTTGATCAGGTTGACGTTATTTACGAAAATGACCTTGGTTGGTGTGGGCATGTGGGTCTTGCCGGTGAATACTTTGCGGCCGCTCTTGGGGGTTTGGACTGTTAGGGGGATATCACCGTGATTCCAGTACGCGGGCTCCTCTCCCTTAACGTATGACTTCACTTTGACCTTTTTCCCATGGGCCCTGGGGTTCAGGTTCAGGTTGAAGGGATCCTCTTTCACCCAACCGGCGAAGCCAGGCCCGGTCCAGGATGAGCCCTGAAAGAGACCGGCTTTGTAGTTGCCGGCCCAGGTGTGGGAGCCTGCCCCGGGTAGCCCTATATTACCGGTGAGCATCAAGGGCAGATAAGTGCTTCGGTTTGTTTCCGTGGCATGGAACCAGTGATTCACCCCTTCTCCGTTGTGGATAGCGACAGGTTTGATCGTGGCAATGTCGTGTGCGAGCCTTACAATCAAATCCTTGGGTGACTGGGTGATCTGGTGAACCGTGTCGAGGTCGTAATCCTCGAGGTGGATCAGATACATCTCGAACAGGGGCATCACTTCGATCTTTTCCCCGTCCACGGTCTCGACTTCGTATTTCCCGCTCAGGGAGGGGTCGATCCCCTTTGCAACCATCTTTTCGCCAAGATCGTCCCGGGTGATTGCTCGAGCAGCACCGCTTTTCAGATCCCAGACCACGAAGTCTCCGATGATCTCCCTCTGTTGATCAGTCAGCCCTTGAACTTTATAACTGGGACCCCGGGAGATATCCTGATTTTTGTATCCCGGAAAGATATCGGCGGCCCTGAGCCTTCTAAGGTTGTCAGTGCGCACCAGCAGAGGCATATCGGTGAATTTCTTCACGAAATCTTCATCGTAGAGCTTTTCATCGATGATGATTTTGCTGATGCCCAGGAACAGGGCGGCGTCGGTCTGGGGCCGGATGGGCATCCAGTAGTCCGCCTTGGAGCAGGCGGGGCTGTACTCGGGGGAAATGACCACAATCTTCGCCCCGCGCTCCATGCACTCGATGAAGAAGTGGGAGTCAGCCATCTTATTCTCCACCAGATTCTTCCCATCCATGATTAACAGCTTCGAAAAGCGAAGGTCGTTGAAGTCACAGTCCGATGTCTGCAGCCCGTGAACCCAGGGATGACCGGGGGCCTGATCACCGTGCCAGGTGTAATTGGACCAGTTGCGTCCGCCCAAGGCTTTCTCCGGTCCGACCCCCCGAATGCGGCTGTCGAGGATGGCCAGGGAGTTGCTTAAGCGGTACATCCCGTACTTGCCGAATACTCCGAGCAGACCCATGCCGCCACGCAACTTAAAAGTCCTGGTGCCTGCTTCATGCATATCCTCGATCATCTCGGGTGAATAGCCCTGTTCCCTGAGGCGCTCGGCCCCCTCCGGGCCGCTGTAGGTTTGAGCAATGTTAATCATCCCCTTAGCGATATAGGTGTTAACATCGTCCCAGGATATTTTGACAATCTCGTCCTGCCCCCTGGCGTCAAACTTATATCTGGCCTTGTTCTCCGGAGTAAGCTCGGGGAAACCGTCATCAGCCCACTGCTTCCAGCCTTTCCGGATCAGGGGATATCTGAGCCGGTAAGGACCGTATACCCTGCGCAATAAAGTATAACCTTTGAGGCAGCCCCGGGGGTGCCAGTTAGGGGTAGCTTTATTGCCAAAAAGATCGGCGTAACGGTCGACATCGTAATTCTGCTCGATTCTCACGGCCACACCGTTTCTAACAAAGGCTCTCAGCCGGCAGGCGTGGGTGTCATTCGGGGAACAGACGAAAGTGAAAGAACTGTCATAGCGATACTGGTTCCGGTAAATTTTCTCCCATCCGCGTTCAGGGTAGGTCTCCAGAGGGTTTAAATCGGCAATAGGCTGTAACGTTTGCAGTGCCAGTGCGTTATCGGCCAGGACAACTGCCGCGCCGGTTCCCGCCGCTACTTTTAAAAACTGCCTTCGTGAAAGTCTCATTGGCCTCTGCCTCCTTAAAACCCGTTTGTTTAGGTTCTTTATTACTTGATTGTTTCTTTTTCTATTGCCTGATAGCCTTCAATACACCTCTCACAGACTCCATCCCCGGCCTTCCAGTCGGGATAGTCCTCCGTAATACGCTTAATGATATTTTCCTCCACCCGTCCGCTCCCCTCATCCCAATTATAGGTGGGAAACCGGCAAAGAGGACATGGTGAGCCCGGCAGCAAAATCTTCTCCTGCTCGAGAACTCCTTCAATATCCAGTTGTATGTCGAATCTCTGCAGAAGCTTAGCAGTATCTCCGGCCATCTCCAAAATCTGGTCATGGGTAAGCTTTTCCATTTTCCAGATACTCTCGAAGAGGACTGTCTGCTGAGCAGGTGGCAACTTCCGATATAGGATCGCGAACTCCCGAAACCGGCCATCCTTATCCGAAACGCTTTCTTTGTTTTCTCTCGACAGCCGGCTTTCTATATAAATATCCCAAAAGAGGCTGTATCTGTCCTTGATGAGGTTCTCTTCCCCGGCTGAGGAGACATTTAATTTCGCCCTGTACTCATATCCGAAATGGTTATCCAGCATATCAGAAACATGCATTAACTCGTGCCTTAGCCGTCTCCGAAGATCGGGAAGGGCCAGGAAACGCTCGGCCGGAATTTTGATGCCCACGCATTTTAAGTCTTTACTGAGATCAGCCCCCTCATCTCGTTCGATGATGGTCTTTCCCACCACAACCGCCTCCACTTTAATCTCGAGTCCGGGAAACTCTGCGAGGGCTTTGTCGATGACCGCTCCGAAGCCGAGTTGAAGAAAAAGTCGGTCAGATAGCTTTTCAAACTCTTCCTCGCGCTGTTCAATTGAGAACTCTTCGTAAATTGAATCAGCAAGCTCGTGGTACTCTCTGTAAAGACGCAGATCACCGTCTTTTTCCCTGCGTGTCATTTCCTGAAAAACCACCTCTTGCATCAAGGACGGATCGTACACAACTTTCATTGTTGCCAGACCTTCCATAGCTGGTTTCTGCGCTTGACGCGAATCCATTTATTCGCTTGCCGAAGGCCGGACCGGCGCAGTGCCGAATCGGCGTCAGGCAATCAAATAAAGGCTTAAGTGATACGAAAGTTTGTTAAACCTGACTGGGGTCTGACCCTATCTTCTTTTGCTCAGAGTCAGATTGACAATCGTGGCATTGCCGGCCTCCACGTTAACCTCTTGGGAGAGAGATTTCTTCTTCTCATGCCAGGTCTTCAGGGTGTAGTTTCCCGGTGGAACGTTTTCGATCTTGAAATTGCCGGTTTTGTCAGTTTTGGCAAAGTAAGGATTTGGCATAACCACAATGTAGGCTTCCATATCGCTGTGAACGTTGCAGAGCAATATGGCCTCACCAGATTTGTTAAAGGTGTGGGTTTTTACCATTCCTTTGGCATAGGTGCCCAGATTGAACTTATCGGCCACCTCCTCCCTGGAGAAAATATTGTGCTTAACATCATCGCTGTTCATAAAGTCGACGGTGGTTCCTTTAAGGATGGGCAGGACATGCGGAAGGAAAGTCAATTTTTTTTGATCCATCACCGCGTGCTCCTTGGGCGGATCAAAATTGTTTTCCCCAACCAGCTCCAGATAGACCACTACATCCGCCGAAGTTCTGGTCCGGGTCACCTTCACTTTGCCTTCAATATTCCCCGGAGTATCGGCAGCCAGGTCAGCTCCGGATATAAATGAAACGGTTAAAATCAATCCAACAAGAATTGACCGCATCTTTTTTCCCATTTGTAGTTCCTCCATCAGTTAAAAGTGGTACGATGGTTGATACCGAACCCGACCATGGCCAGGCATTTCCCCTCGGTGAGCGTGGCCAGAGAACACCATTCCCTGACAAACTAAAGAAACAGCCTCTTTCCGATGGCGGAAGAAACGACAGACACCCTTGACCAGCTAAGTGAAGCTTTTAGAGCCTGAAAGAGTAAAACCAACGGATAGCCCTTAAATCGAGTTTGAAATTATTTTCCTTCCAAGCCGAAGATGACGTGCTGAGACTGTCAATTTATCAAAGTTCAGTTTCGGCTAAACAATCACTGGTGGCGATATTGGTAAGTACATCGAAACTGAATATAGGCAGTATTGAGGCAACAGAGGATTTTCGGTATAATGGTTATACCGTAAAGTGTGTGAAAAGGGTGTACATGACCGCTTAGATATGTCGAGATTTCTCGATATTGAAACTTGTGCTTTTTCTGTTTCCTGAGGCCGGTCAACTGGACATTCGGTTTTATTATCTTGGGGTAGCGCCGAAATTGCATACAGGTAATGCATGCTCCGAATCCCTCGATAAAGAAGTTTTCCTGTCAGGAAGCTGCCAGCCGATTTCAGTCTTTAAAATAAGAAACTTTTATCCAGATTCATGGTAAAAAAACCCTCTTGAGTATGACGGAAAAATTTCAGATTCGCTGTGTTTAAAGAATTTCAAACTGCCATAAAGCAGACATCTCATCCGGTTGCCAAGGCCAAGGAATGTACACCTAAGGCTGAGTTTCGGCAGCTTTTGAGATCGCCTGAAAAATTTTCTGACCTCTTTAAAAGTCATCTAGACAGAGTTTCTACTCTGATGATTGAACTTGAGTGATGACTCCTTTAAATGGAACCTTAAGATATGCAATTGAAAAAAACATTTAACAATTCCAGGCGTTTCTTCGCGAACGATCAAAAGACTTTTATACTGGTGAATAAGGTTCCATCTTTGGGAAAGTTAATCGCTGCCGGGCTGATTGCAAAGGTTTTTTGAATCCAATGCTCGTCAGGCCACAATAGCCGCACCATTTGTCAGAATCAATGATCCAAGAAGGTTCTCCTTTACCACGGACACCTGCTTGAAAAGTCTTTTGCGCAATCAGAAACTACACCTCTATAACTTTGCCGCCTCCCTGAAAGTTACTGAGATAAGTCAATTTTACAAAAAAACTTGTGCTACATTTGCCTTCGATGCACTCGGTGCTAAAGAAAGACAGATTAATCCCAATTCCTTTTTCAATAATTATCGATTAACTGGTTTCCGGCTGGTTTCTGTCTGGAGACTAATCAAATGTAGATCTATATTCCAATAAAGATAGTTTTACAAACGCTGAAATTGAGCCTCACTTGAAGGAGCGCCTTTGATATCCATGTTAGTCCTTAGATATGATTCATGTCAAAACCTACCCCATAGGTTTAAACTCGTCAAGAGCCAGAAACAATATCAATGTTCAAGAGGCGCAAATAAATGGGTACTCTTAGTCAGCTCAGCAACCGTAACAGGGTCACCCTGGCCGTGGCCCGCAAACTGGTTAAATACCTGCTTGCCGTTGATCGAAGAAATAATAGTTTCGAGCCACTGCAACAGGCTGTTTAACGCCCCGTCACATACAGCTGTTTTTATACCGATCTTCCCGGCGTGCCTTGCAGAATGTTGGACTGCGTGAGCCGGAAAAAGGCTGCACGACTTCCAACTGTTTCGAGGACGCCGGGTTGACCCAAACTCAATCTTCCGTGAAGGGGAAAGTGCCCCTGAGACGGCACATGGATGTCTGGTCGCCTGACCTGCGGACCTTGCAATAGATAAAAAAGTCGGCAAACAACAGCTTGAAAATCAAAAAACCGCCGGAGGCATCCGTGGGGTTATGGGGAATCTCCGCTTTCCCCTTGACTATACTTATCATGGATGTCCAACTTGTTCTGACGACGTACAGCAGCTTGCTTCGGGGAGAGTTCTGGATCTTGAATGTCAGTAGATAATTGGCTGTAAGGAGTTTATAGGTGAATGTATTCAAGGAAAGATATACCAGATTTGTTACCAAAGGATTACTGGTTGGCTGTCTTTGCGTGGGACTGCTGGGGGCCCAGGGAACGGGCAGCTCCAACGTTAAGGAAGATTACAACGGTGACGGTGAAATAGGCATGGCCGACGTTATCGCCATGCTGCACCTGGCATTGGCCAACAGGCACAACCCGCGCTGCGATTACAACGGAGACGGGACCTGGAGCATTATGGACGCCGTTGGCTTGGTGCTAAACATTAGAGCTGGCCGCACCAGCACCTATGATCCTGCGCTTTATACCTGGCGTGCCATGGGTTTCGGCGGCGGCGGCGGGCTGTTCCGTCCCACGGTGGACCCTCATGACCCCACCCACGCCCTGATCGTCTGCGACATGACCGGGGCCTATGTCACCCTTGACGACGCCGAAAGCTGGCAGATGTTCAACCTGCGCACCGGGGTGGCGGATTTCGAGTTTGACCCCACCGTGCCGGGCCGTGCCTATGCCCTGAACACCGGACTCTACCGCACCGATGACGGTGGCAAGCGCTGGCGGTTGATATTCCCGACCGAAGCGGAGCTGATTGAGGAAAAAATGACCGGCGACCACGCCGACCACTGGTTTTACAGCACCTGGGGCGACATGCTGCCCGAGTGGAGCAACCATAAGGTGTTGGCCGACCCCGCCGACCCCAATCACATCGTGTTCGCACGCCGGGCCCCCTGGCAGGGTAATATCTGGATGATGGGCAGCCACGACGGCGGATCCTCATGGACCAAGATGGTGGAAATCCCCAACGAGCAGGTCCTGGCGCTGTATCCGGGGGCTTGGTGGGGTGCGGCCGATGAAATCATGGTCGCCACCGCAAACCACCTGTTCCGCTTCAATG